>DATDEV010000224.1:0-2022 GCA_036522995.1 Polyangiaceae bacterium | reverse complement strand
GTTCGAGGCTTCCGTTGCGTCGAGCGGCACTTGGAAACAGGCGGTGACGACCAGCGCCCAGGCGAGCAGCAACGCAGTGAGCTTGAACTTTGGCTGCATCAGCGCCCTCGGCTTCGGCTACTACGACCAGCTCTACTTGGGCCGATCGAACGGGACCTTCTAGCTGCTCCCCCAATATAGCGCAGCGTTCGGCGTGGCCTCCGCTGGGTGCAGGTGCAAGCACCTGTTGAACCTGGTCAAGGTCTTCAGCGCGCGATAAGACAAGCGGGCGCTTGATGGTTCGCAGCATTCTCGCCCTGTCGCTGAGCGCTTGCGCTCTGGTCGTGCTGCCGCAGCCCGCGCAGGCTACCTATTCCACAGTGGCCATGGAACGATCGACCGGGCGCTACGGCGCTGTCACCGCGTCGTGTGTCCAGCTGAGCGTGCTTCAGCGCGTGTATGCATCGGTTCCCGACCACGGTGCGGTGTTGACGCAGTCCTACCTCGTCGAAGGCGACGCCAGCCAGGCGCTCGCGCTTCAGCTGCTCGGTCAAGCTGCCCACGCAGCCGAAGTCGTCGACGCGATGACCGACCCCGGATTCGACACCGATTTCTCGCTAAGGCAATACGTCGTGCTCGACGCCTACGCAGGATTCGCCGGGTTTTCTGGGCTCGGCGCCGAGTCCTTTGCCGGTCATCTCGATGCTTCCGACGAATCGTTCGGCGTCGGTATCGCAGGCAACTTTCTCACTGGTGCAGGCGTCCTCGAGGCGGCCGCGCTCGGCTTCCAGGACCAAACCGCCTGCGATCTCGAGGAGCGCCTCGTGAACGCGCTCGTGGCGTCGAGCGAAGGCGGCCTGGGTGACGCGCGTTGCATCGTGGATGGTCGGCCAGCACAATCCACTTGGCTGCATGTTGCGGGCTCGACCGGCGAAGGGGATCTCGATATTGCCGTCGAAGCGGCCCCCGGCATCGACCCCATCCCGGAGCTCCTCAGCCGTTTCTCCGAGTGGCGCAGCGGTCATCCTTGCCCGGTCGGACCGGAGATGGCGAACGCGCCTCCCGGCTCCGCACCGAGTGACGACGCGAGCGCGGGATGCGCAGTTGCGCCCGCCGGGCGCGGCGCCATCGAAGGCTGGGTTTTGCTGCTCGTCTTGCTGGGCAGGCGTCGGGCTCACGCTACTTCTGGGCGCGCGTAGCTTGATGCCCCCGCGGAGGGCGTTGTTGTGCGGCGCTCGCCGGTCGCCGTCCTCGGCCCTTCGGGCCTGCGGGTGCGCCCACCACCCCCTTACCTCGTGCTCGGCCCGTGCTCGCTCCGTGCTCGGCTTCGCCTGCGCGCGGGCTTGCGCGCGGTCGCCTGCGCGGCGAGGTGGGGGTGGTCGTCATTGGACCGCTCGCACCGAAGTGGCTCAAGCAGAAGCCACGGGATGAATCGAAGTCCATTGTTGTTGGCGATCCTCGCGGCACTTTCCGGGTGCGAAGGGGAGCAGGAAGGCACCGCCTGCATGATGTTGCTCGAAACAGAGACCATGTGTCCCCTTCCGGACTACTTTGATCAAGGCAGGCTCTCAGTAGAGGACGTTGGGTGCAGAAGCCCTGACCGGGGTCGCGGAGCTGGCTCCCCACCTGCTGCCGCGCGGCTCCTCGCCGCGTAGGCGCGTCGTGCGCGTCGAAGCCGCGCAGGTGATGCGTGATACAGCCGCTGTGCTTGCGGTCGTCAGGGCCGCCCAGCTGCACCCGCCTCCGCCCCAACGCCGACGCGGCCATTTAGTACCCGAAGACTTGCCCTTCCTGCCGATTGTGTGGGAGCGCTCGGGGGTCGATGCGGTTCCTGCTCCACACCCTGCCACTACTGGCAGGCGCATTGCTCGTCGGTTCCGCCTACGCGCTTCCTCCGACGCGCGCGAGTCATCGAGGCGTCGAGGTACCCCCACGCTCGAATCACGAACCACCTGAGTCGCGCGCGGCGCGCGTTGGGCGGCCGGCGCAGCACCGTAAACCTCGGACCGACGGGGCTTGTCCGGTCGAGCGCCCCGAGGCCCA
>DATDEV010000223.1:0-5136 GCA_036522995.1 Polyangiaceae bacterium | reverse complement strand
CTTCGACTGGCCAGATTTGCGCTTCAGCATCATTGAAACAACTCCTTACATGGACCGAATGCCGTCGGGTGAGCTTCACCAAGCGCACCTACGGGTAGAGAGCGACGAACGGCACCGCCGAGCACCCCGGCGGGCGCGGCGGACGCCGAGGTTACGGGCCCGTCAGTCGATTTGTCAACGCGGCGAAACCGCTGGAATAAAGACGATACGG
Source organism: Polyangiaceae bacterium (assembly GCA_036522995.1). Taxonomy (GTDB): domain Bacteria; phylum Myxococcota_A; class Polyangia; order Polyangiales; family Polyangiaceae; genus PMG-095. Next base: position 4,925 of record DATDEV010000223.1, on the reverse strand, counting down.
ACACGACCCTGGCCCGACATTCTGCAACCACTGTGCCATTGGCGAGAGGCTGAAATCCGGGCCCCAACGGCCAGCCGATCGTCAACGTCGTTGGCACCCCACTGACGGCGCTCGCCAACCTGTGTGTAGGTGAAGGAAGGCACGGGTGGCTGGTGTGCCCCTGAGGCTAGCCCCCACGGTCACTGCGTTCGCTGTTCTCGCTGCTCTCGGCGCCGTCGTCCGGGACTGCACCAGCGAGGGGCTCGCCCTCGGCTGCCGGAGCAGGCTGGGGGGAGAGCGCCTGGCGGAGCGCCTGAAGCTGTCGGCGCGTGACACCGGGCACGGCCAGGATGGCCTCGTCCGATGCCTCGCGCAGCGCTGCGACGGAGCCGAGCGTCTTGAGCAAGGCGGTACGGGTCTTGGGGCCAATGCCGACGACGCGGTCGAGCTCGGACTCGAAGCGGCGGCGCTTGCCCACCTTGGTGCGACCACGATTGGAGAAGCGGTGCGCTTCGTCGCGTGCGCGCGCCAGTAGGAACAGCTCGGGGCTGTTGGGCCTGAGCGCGATGGGATTCTTTTGACCCGGCAGGTAGATGCGATCGGTGAGCTTGTCGCCGAGCACGTTCTCCTTCTCCTTGGCCAAGCCGACGATGTGCAGGTCGTGCAGCCCCAGATCGTGAGCTGCCGCCAGCGCGATGCCAAGCTGTCCGCGCCCGCCGTCGACCACGAACAGATCGGGCAGCTGCCACTCGGACTCGGACTCGCCCTCGCTCGCCTCCTTGCCGCGGCGAAAGCGGCGCGACAGCACTTCGAACATGGCCTGGTAGTCGTCGCCGGCGCCACCGCCGCGCACGATGTAGGTCCGGTAGCGCTTCTTGTCGGGTTGCCCGTCGAGCAGCGCCACGACCGCGCCCACGGTGTCGGCTCCGCCGAGGTGGGAGATGTCGCAGCACTCGATGCGGCGCGGCAGCGTCGGCAAGCGTAGCCGCTCTTGCATGCGCGCCAGCCGCTCGTCGATGTCGTCAGCGGCGCGGCGCTTCTCCTCGAAGGTGTGCTTGGCGTTGTCGACCGCCATCTCCAGCAGCGCCCGCCGGGGGCCGCGCACCGGCGCCAGCACCTCGACCTTGGTGCGGCGGCTGTCCACCACCTCGCTGCGCCGCTCGACCAGCCACTCGGAGACACCGTCGACCCCCTCGGGCAGGGTGGGCACGATGATCTCGTCGGGCACGTGCGCCTCGCCGGAGCCGCCCTCGCCGTAGTGCTCGCGCAAGAACGTGGCGACCACCTCGTCGTCCGGCAGCTCGACGTTCTTCAACGAGAACGAAACGCGGTCCACCATCCTGCCCTTGCGCACCACCATCACGCACAGCTCGGCCAGGTCACCTTCGCGGTAGATGCCGAGCACGTCCTGATCGCGGTCGCTCACCACCACCACACGCTGGGCTTCGCGCGCCGAATCCACCGCAGCTAGCTGGTCGCGGTAGATGCCGGCGAGCTCGAACTCGAGGTTCTCGCTGGCGCCCTGCATGCGATTACGCAAGTCGTGGGTCAGCTCGTCGTGCCGTCCGTCCAGGAACAGCGCGACCGCCCGGACCTGCTGAGCGTACAGCTCGCGATCGATCTCGAGCACGCACGGCGCGAGACAGCGCTGGATCTGGTACTCGAGGCAGGGGCGCTTGCGGCTACCGAGCTCGCGATCGGTGCAGGTGCGAAGCTTGAAGTGTTTTTCCACCAGGTTCAGCGTGCGGCGCGCCGCGGTGGCCGAGTGGTAGGGGCCGAAATAGCTGGCGCCGTCTTTTTTGGGTTTGCGCACGAGCTCCAGACGCGGGAAGGCGTGCTCGAGCGCGAGGCGCAAGCTCAAGAACTCTTTGTCGTCTCGCAGCTTGACGTTGTAGCGAGGCTTGCGCTCTTTGATCAGGCTGTTCTCGAGGACGGCCGCTTCCTTCTCGGTTGCGGTGACGATCGTTTCGAGATCGTGGGCGTGCCTGCGCAAAAAGGGGATGAACGCGCGCACGTCGCTGCCGCCATCCTGGAAGTAGCTGCGCACGCGTGAGCGCAGACTCTTGGCTTTACCGACGTAGAGCACCGCCCCGTTCTTGTCCTTGAACAGGTAGCAGCCTGGCTGCACGGGCAGCAGCTCGAGCTTCTGCTCTAGCAGGCTCACTGCGGGCAGACCGCTGCCGCTGCGAGGTGGGGTCTTCGCCCCAGCGTTGCCAGGCGCCGGCTCGTCGGTAGCCATACTCGGTGTTATACGACGACCCAGGTGATACGCCTGCTGCAGCTCGTCAAGCTTCCTGCTCGCAAGAGCACGTTGGCCGTGGTCGTGGCCATCGCGGCCGGCGTTCTGGCCGGCGTCGTGCTGCTGCCGCGCGCCGAGGCGCCCGACGGCGCCGACGTACCCCTGCCGGAGTTGGCGTTTCTGGGGCAAAAGCTCGGCACTAGCGACGGCGCCAGCAAGGTCGCGCTCGAGCGAGCCCGGCGCTACGCCGCGGGCAAGTTTGCCCTGGTGCTGCCCGACGGCACGAGGCGAGAGCTGTACCTCGGCGAGCTCGGCGCCGAGCTCGACAAGGCGCGGCTGGCCACGCTCGTGCGCCAGGCCAAGGATCGCACCAGCGTCCTGGTGCGTGGCTTTCGCGCCGCCGGAGAGACCGGCGCGCTGGCGCTACCGGTCCCGCTCACGCTGAGCCCCGAGCGAGCGGGCCTTGCGCTGGGCAGGCTCAAGGACGAGCTGGATCGGCTGCCCGCCGACGCGCGCATGGATCTCGAGGCGCGCAAGCTGGTGCCTGAAGTCTTGGGACGGCTGCTGGACCTCGACGCTTCGCTTTCGGCCATCGAGGCGGCGCTCGGCAGCGGACAGCGCGAGGCCAAGCTGGTGTTCCTGGAGCGTCGGCCGCGCCGCCTCGCTTCCGAGCTCGGCAGCGTGCAGCTCGACGCCGTGCTGGGCTTCTTCGAGACCAGCTACGATCGCTCCGATCGCGTTCAGGCGCGCAGCTACAACTTGCGCCTGGCAGCGTCGAAGCTGGACGGCACGGTGCTTTTGCCCGGGGAAGTCTTCGACTTCAACGACGTGGTCGGGCCACGCGACGAAGCCAATGGCTACAAGGTCGCGACGGTGATCGCCGAGGGCGAGCTGGTGGACGGCATCGGCGGCGGCACGTGTCAGATCTCGGGCACGCTGCACGGCGCGGCGTTTTTCTCCGGGCTCGAGATCGTCGAGCGCTACCCCCACACGCGGCCCAGCTCGTACATCAAGATGGGGCTCGACGCGACGGTGGTGTACCCGACCATCAACTTCCGAGTTCGGAACCCGTTTCCGTTTCCGGTCGTGCTGCACCAAACCGTCAAAAACGGCGTCGTGCGCGCCGAGGTCCTCGGCCCCAAGCGCACGCACACGGTGACGCTCATTCGTCGCATCGACTCGGCCATCCCCTACGAGGAGGTCGAGCGACCCGACAAGACACTGCCCAGCGGCGTCCGCCACCTGGGCCAGCGCGGGGTGCCGGGCTTCAAGCTGCGGCGCTATCGGATCGTGCGCGAGGGCGCCCACGCAGCTCGCGAACGCTGGGACGACGTGTACCCTCCCACGACCCAGATCGTGCGCGTTGGAACGGCGGACCTGCCCAAGGGCCAGGTCAAGGCGGAGGACGACCGCCACCCGGAGTACCTGGCCGACGAGCTACTGGTCGTGACGCAGGGCGCCGACGACGCCGAGGACGGCGCGGGGGAGCGCCAGAGCATGATGCGCGAGTCCCGAGAGGCTGGGCGATTTGGGGACAAAGGTTGGACCGAAGCCGCTGGAATGCCCTTCTGGGAAAGCAAGGCCAGGGCCGAAGAGGGCCCTGACGCTCCAGGGCCGAGCGAGCGTGAAACCGCGAAAACCAAGAAGAAAAAGGCCAAAGACCGATCCGGGGGAACGTAGGCTTGACGAGCGGCCCGATGTGGGCGAAGAAGCCGGCCGCGGAGAGGGCGCCGACCGGCCGCCCTGGAAGAAAACGCCCAATACCGGCTGGCCGGTACATTGAACAACATGACGACCACGACAGAAACCGTAGTGAGCACGCCGATCGTTCGTAAGCCCGCCGAAGAAAACGGCGAAAAGCCCCAGCAGCGTTCTGCTGACTGGGAAAACCCTCGCGTGGCGTCGATCTTGTCGGCCGCCGCGAAGTGCTTCGCACGCAAGGGCTTCACGGCCACCACCCTGGCCGAAATCGGCAAGGAGCTCGGCCTCCGCAAGAGCATCGTCCACTACTACTTTGCTAGCAAAGCCGCCCTCATCCACGAGGTGCAGAGCTACACCTACCACCGCTACCTGGACCGCCTCCGCGAGGCGATCAAGAACGGTGACGGTTCGGTGGCGCAGACCACGGACGCGCTGCGCGCGCTGTGGGACGCGGTCCAGAACAACAAGACCGGCACCGGCCTCAACATCGAGGTCTGGAGCGCGGCGCGACGCGACGTGGAGCTCAAGCGCCGTGCGGCAGGACTACACCGCGATGCGCGCGGCGTGATCCGCGACGCTCTGGGCCCGGCGGCCCAGAAGGGCGGCGCCTCGCGCGCCGAGGCCCTCGCGACCCTGTCGCTGGCGGTGCTCAACGGCCTCTCGGTCACCGAGTACCTCGAGGGCGAAGAAGCCAAGACCAAGGAGGCCTACGAGGCGTTCTTGGGTCTGCTGCGCCAAGGTCTGGAAGCTCCTTCTCAGGTCTCCTGATCAGGTCTCCTTTCAGGAGACCTGATCAGGTTCTTGTTTTCCCTGCCGTGCCTTGCCCTGATGCCTCGCGACCATGGCATCGGGCAGGCAAGCGGGCGCCGGTCTCGCCGGTTTTTCTTGGGCCTCCTCTCGATCGCGGATCGTGATCTGGTTGGGGCAAGGTCGGGCGGCGTGGTCCTAGCTCGCGCTTCGCGCGAGCTAGCGCTGTAACGGCGCCGCACGCTCGAACGGCCAACGG
>DATDEV010000222.1:0-10450 GCA_036522995.1 Polyangiaceae bacterium | reverse complement strand
CGGCGCTGCAGCCGAGCCGCGTGCTCGACCGCGACCAGGACTCTGCCGCAGCGCAGGCCAGCGCTGCAGGCCGCGTCGCTCCTGCTCGCTCGGCTCAGACCGTCAGGACCAGCGCCAAGCCCACCAGCGCCAAGCCCGCAGCCAGGCAGCCAGCCCGCCCGCCAACCTCGACGACGAAGCGCCCGCGCAGCGACGACGATCTCGACCCCGGCTTCTAGCCCGCCCTAGCTAGCAGCGCCGCGCTGGCGCGGCAGCGGAGCGGACAGCTCTGGCACCACCCCTCGCGCCGCGCTGGCCATGTCGCATCTGCGACAGAACTCTGCCTATGATTTCGGGTCGGCTCGCTGCTCGGCAAGCCATGTCGCACATGCGACATGGCTTGCATCGTGGCGAGCGCCAGGTCGCAGAGGCGACTGCCCACGACCGCGGCGGCGCGCTCGAGCTTGGCCTGCCTCGCGCTCGCGCTCCGCTACTTCCTCGAGGAAATTCTGTCGCATGTGCGACTCGAGGCGCGCGCCAGTGAGTGCTTGCTAGGGGTGGTGGCAGGGCGCGGTGCAGCGAACGGCGCTCAACCGGCTTTGGTGCGCGGGTCGGGCGCGCTCGGCGCGTGGTCAGCAGCTTGCTCGGCGGCGGTTTGCTCCTCGACGGGACGCACGGCTTTGAAGCGGGTGCCGGACTCGGGTCGCGGGTGCTTGTGAAAGGGGCGCTGGATGGGCGTGGGACGTCGCATGCCGATCGGATTCGGTGCGGCGGGGACGCTGATCACCGCGCGCGCCGGGCGCTCGCGGAAGGCCTGCCAGCTGAGCCATGCCACCAGTGCGCTGGGCAGAATCGCGCTCAAGGCTCCCACCGCGCGCGTCAGCCACGCCCCGGCGGCAGCACTGCCAAGAAAGCACGTGAGCGCAATGGCCGCCGTCCGCATACGGCTACGGCTGACGCTGCGCTGCACGTCGCTCCAAACGCCCACCGGGCGGCTCAAGGCGAACAGGTGCTCCACCAGCTCGATCACCAGCTGGGTCAGATTGCCGGTCATGAAGGTGGTCGGCGCCGAACCGCTCAGAGCCTCCCGCATCAAGGCGTTCTGAAAGCCCATGGCGGCTACGGCACAGCCCGAGCCCACACGCGAAAACAAGGCGGGTGGGAGCTCGGGGTACAGCAGGGTCAGCACGCCGCTCGCGGCGAAAAATCCCAGGCCCAGGGCGACCAGCAGCAGCAGCAGCGGCAGCGCTGGGCGACCCCGCTCCCGCTGGAGGCGTGCCATCAGCGCCGCCACAGCGACTGCGGCGATGAACACGGGCAGCATCCACAGGCGCGATGGACCCGCTTCGTGGTGACCCGTCGAGAGGGCCACCGCCTCCGAAACGAGCTCACCGGTGATGTGCGCCGGGAACAGCGCTACTACCGAGACCAAACCGGCCGCGTCGATGTAGCCGGCGACGCCGCTCAGCACCGCCGCGCGTAGCTTGTCGCGCGCACCGAGCGCCAGCCCCGTCGACTCGTGCCGCGCTGGCACGCTCAGCCTCGGTGCGCGTGAGTCGCTCGCCTGTGCCACGTCGCGCAAACGGCCGGGGTGACGGCGAACTTAACCGCACAGCACCCTACATTGCCGCCAGCTAGTCTAGACCTTGAGGTGCTTGTTCACGATCTCGTCGCTGAGCTCGTCCATCTTGCCGGTCGCGACGGCGCGGCCGCGGTCCATGATGCAAAAGTAGTCGCCCACACGGCGCGCGAACGGCAGCTTCTGCTCCACGAGCAGAATGGTCAGGCCTTTTTCCTTCAGGCCAATCAGCACGTCGCCGATCATCGACACGATGTTGGGCTGAATGCCCTCGGTCGGCTCGTCCAGGATCAGGAGCTTCGGATCGATGGCCAGGGCTCGACCCATCGCCAGCTGCTGCTGCTGGCCGCCCGAAAGGTCCCCGCCGCGGCGGTGGAGCATCGACTTGAGCACCGGAAATAGCTCGAAAATGCGCTCGGGCACCTCCAGCTGCTTGTCCGGGCGCGCCGCACGCCCGGTGCGCAGGTTCTCGTGGACCGTCATTTGACTGAAGACCTCGCGCCCCTGCGGCACCCAACCGATGCCCTTGCGCGCGCGCATCTCGGCGCGCGTGGGCGCGATGTCGCTGCCCATGAAGTTGATTTTCCCGGAGCGAATCGGCAGCGCTCCCATCACGCTCTTGAGCAGCGTGGTCTTACCAACGCCGTTGCGGCCCATCAGGCACACGCAGGAGCCCTCCGGCACCTTGAGCTCCATGTCCCACAGCGTGTGGCTCTGCCCGTAGTACTGATTCAGTCCATTCACCTCGAGCATTAATGCGCTCCTCCGAGATAGACCTCGATCACCTTGGGGTCGGCCTGCACGGCGTCCATGCTGCCCTCGGCCAAGATCTTACCTTCGTGCAGCACCGTCACGGTGCGCGCGATACTGCGCACGAACTCCATGTCGTGCTCGACGACCACCACCGTGCGCTTGCCGGCCAGGCTACTGAGGAGCTCGGCCGTCTTCTCGCTCTCCTGGTGGGTCATGCCGGCCACCGGCTCGTCCACCAGCAGCACGCGCGGCTCCTGGGCCAGCAGCATGCCGATCTCGAGCCACTGCTTCTGCCCGTGCGAGAGCAGGCCTGCCGAAGACTGCGCCTGCTCCTTGAGGCCGATCGTCTCCAGCACCTCGTCGATGCGCTCGCGCTCGGGCTTGGTCAGGCGAGAGAACAGGCTCTTGAAGACCGTCTTCTTGCCGGGCAGCGCCAGCTCCAGGTTTTCGAACACGGTGTGGCCCTGAAATACCGTCGGCCGCTGGAACTTGCGACACACGCCGCGCTCGGCGATCTCGTACTCGCTCAGCTGCGTGAGGTCGGTGTCGTCGCCGACCAGGAACACCGACCCGGAGTCGGGCTTGGTCTTGCCGGTGATGATGTCCTGCAGCGTGGTCTTGCCCGCGCCGTTGGGGCCGATGATGCAGCGCAGCTCGCCTTCGTCCAGCACCAGCGTGAGCTCGGTGATGGCCTTGAAGCCGTCGAACGCCACGCTCACGTTGTCGACGCACAGCAGCGCCTTGCGGCGCCCGAGCGTGAGCGCGCTGATGCGCTCTGGCTCGACCTTGCGCGGCTTGGGCAGCAAGCTGATGCGCGCCTTCTTGACGCTGCCAGACGGCGACTTGGACGGCGTAGGCGTCGGGTCGCGCTCGACCTGCACCTTGCCCGATTCCGGTGCCGGTTCTGCTTCGGTCTCCATGGTTTTTTCGGGCAGAGGCTCGGTAGTCACGCTGTTGCCTTCTTGCGCATGATGAGGCTGGCCACGCCGCCCGGAAAGAACAGGGTCACGGCGATGAACAACACGCCCAGGATGTAGAGCCAGGCTTCCGGCAGCGCCACCGTGAACCAGCTCTTGGCGCCGTTGACGATGAAGGCTCCGAGCACACCGCCGAGTAGGCTGCCACGACCACCCACTGCCACCCAGATCGCCATCTCGATCGAGTTCGAGGGTTGGAACTCGCTCGGGTTGATGATGCCCACCTGAGGCACGTACAGGGCGCCGGCGAAGCCGCAAATGATGGCCGAGAAGGTGTAGACGAACAGCTTGTAGTTGGTCGGGTTGTAGCCCGCAAAACGACTGCGACTCTCTTCGTCGCGAATCGCGCACAGCACCCGGCCCGCCTTGGAGACCACCACGAAGCGGCAGAGCAGGAACACCAGCAGCAGGCTGATGGCCGTGAGCGTGTACAGCAGCAGCTTGGTGCTCGACTCCGCCAGGTTGTACCCGTAGAGCGTCTTGAAGTTGGTCAGACCGTTGTTGCCGCCGACGCCGGTCTCGTTGCGGAAGAACAGCAGCATGAGCGCGTAGGTGAAGGCCTGCGTGATGATCGAGAAGTAAACGCCGCGAATGCGCGAGCGGAACGCCAAAAATCCGAAGATATAGGCCAGAACGCCCGGGACCAGCATGGCCGCCAGCACCGCGAAGCCGAAGTTGTCGAACGGCTTCCAGAACCAGGGCAGCTCCTTCCAGTCGAGGAACACCATGAAGTCGGGCAGCTTGCTGCGATACACGCCGGCCTCGCCGATCGACAGCATCAGGTACATGCCCATGGCGTAGCCGCCGAGCGCGAAGAACACGCCGTGACCCAGGCTCAGGATGCCGGTGTAGCCCCAGAGCAGATCCATCGCGACGGCCACGATGGCGAAGCACAGGAACTTGCCCAGCAAAGCCACCATGTAGTCGGGGACATGGAGCGCCGAGCCTGGCGCGGATACCGCGTTCAGGATGGGCACCAGCAAGACGGCTAGTGCCGCCGCGCCGAAGCCGATCCAGCCCTTCGGCGGTAGTATCCGAAGCAGCTCTGCCTTGACGAGGTTCACATCGCCTCCGCGGCGCGACCCTTGAGAGCAAAGATGCCCTGGGGCCTACGCTGAATGAATAGGATGATGAAACCGAGAATGATGATCTTGCCGAGCACCGCACCCGCGGCGGGCTCGAGCAGCTTATTGAGGACGCCGAGGCCGAAGGCGCCGGCCAGCGTGCCCGCGAGCTTGCCGACGCCGCCCAGCACCACCACCATGAACGAGTCCACGATGTACTGCTGACCGAGCTCCGGCCCGACGTTACCCAGCTGAGACAGCGCCACGCCGCCCAAGCCGGCCACGCCCGAGCCGATGCCGAAGGTCCACACGTCCACGCGGCGCGTCGGGATGCCGATGCCGGCAGCCATCTGCCGGTTTTGCGTGACGGCGCGGACATGCAGGCCGAGCGGCGTCTTCTGCAGCATGAACCAGACGAAGCCGATCACGGCCGAGGAGAACACGATCACGGCCAAGCGACTGTAAGTGAGCACGAAGCCAGGCATCACCTCGATACCGCCTGCCAGGTAGCTCGGGTTGGCGACGGCCACGTTTTGAGCGCCGAAGATCAGGCGCACGGTCTGAATCAGGATCAGCGAGATGCCCCAGGTGGCCAGCAGCGTCTCGAGCGGGCGACCGTAGAGGAAGCGAATCACGGTGCGCTCGAGCGCCATGCCGATGGCGGCGGTGGCGATGAAGGCCGCTGGAATCGCGGCGATCAGGTACCAGTCCTGATGCGCCGGCATGTAAGTCTGGAAAAACTGCTGCACCGCGAAGGTGGTGTAAGCGCCGATCATCAACAGCTCGCCGTGAGCCATGTTGATGACGCGCATCAAGCCGAAGGTGATGGCCAGGCCGAGCGCGCATAGCAAGAGCACGCTGCCCAGGCTCAGGCCGTAGAACAGATTCGAAACCACGCTCAGCCACAGAGCGCGCACTTCGATGGAGGCAACGGCGGCGCCAGCGGCCCTGCGCACGTCGTCGTCGGGCTCGTTGAGCTTGCCGCTGGCATCCTTGCCGGTCAGGCGTTCGAGCTCGACTTTGTACGATGCGTCAGCCGCAGCTTCGATCGCGCCCAGCGCGGCGAGCTTCAGCTGCTTGTCGCTGCCGTACAGATCGGTCTGGGCCAGGGCCATCTGCATGGCCGTCTTGATGTCGGGGTCAGTCTCCTTGGCCGCCGCTGCGCGAATCAGCGGCGCCAGGTCGTCGTTGCGGCTCTTGGCCAGATCCTTGGCGGCCGACAAGCGCACTTGGGGATCGGGGAAACCGAGCTTGAGCGAAGCGAGCGCCGGCTCCAATTGCCGGCGCATGCGGTTATCGACCATCGGGGTGCTGAGCGCGCCGACAGGCTTGGCGTCGCCGCCAAACACCGGTGAGAGCGAACCGCCCTCACCGGGCGCGAACGGGGTGCCCGCTGTGTCGACCTTCAGCGAGTCCTTGGCCAGCGCTTCGAGCAGCGCCAAGGCTGTTTTGTCGGACGACTTGGCAATCAAGTCGACCGCCGCAGCAACCTTGGCCTTGTCGCCGCTGCTCAGATCCTTGGCAGCTTGCTGTAGGTCCTGCGCCCTGGCCGGGGTCGAAACCGAGGCCAGGAGCGCGAATAGACAGATCGCTAGAATCGAGAGCAGCGCGCGGGTGTTCATGTGCTTGGATCAGAGCCCAGCGGTGGCGGTGTCAGTCTTGAACTTGCCCTCGGTGCAGTTGCCGCACACCCAGGGGAAGCTCCAGTCAGCAACCTTCTTCGCGCTCTCGGGCACGAAGGGGCTCCAGGGCATGGCGCGGATCGGGCCTTCGGTCTTCCACACCACCTGGAACTGGCCGTCGCCCTTGATCTCGGCGATGTACACCGGCTTGTGCAGGTGGTGGTTCTTGCCATCCATGGTCAGCGTGAAGCCCGACGGAGCCTTGACGGTCTGGCCACCGACGGCCTGACGCACGGCGTTCACGTCCGTAGTACCGGCCTGCTCGACGGCCTGCGCCCACATCTTGATGCCGACGTAGGTGGCTTCCATCGGATCGTTGGTGACACGCTTGTCACCGTCCGGCAGGTTCTTGGCCTTCACGTACGCCTTCCAATCCGCGATGAACTTCTTGTTCTCGGGATTTTCGATGGACATGAAGTAGTTCCAAGCAGCCAAGTGGCCGACCAGCGGCTTGGTGTCGATGCCGCGTAGCTCTTCCTCACCGACCGAGAAGGCAACCACCGGAATGTCGGACGCCTTCAAGCCCTGGTTGGCGAGCTCCTTGTAGAACGGCACGTTCGAATCGCCATTGATGGTGGAGACCACCGCGGTCGGCGTACCGGCCGCGAACTTCTTCACGTTGGCGACGATGGTCTGGTAGTCGGCGTGACCGAAGGGCGTGTACTCCTCCATGATGTCCGCCTCTGCGACGCCCTTCTGCTTCAGGAAGTAGCGCAGGATCTTGTTGGTCGTGCGCGGGTACACGTAGTCGGTACCGAGCAGGACCCACTTCTTGGCGGCGCCGCCTTCCTTGCTCATCAAGTACTCGACGGCCGGAATCGCTTGCTGGTTCGGCGCGGCGCCCGTGTAAAACACGTTGTACGACGACTCCTCGCCTTCGTATTGGACAGGGTAGAAGAGCAAGCCGTTCAGCTCTTCGAACACCGGCAAGACGCTCTTGCGCGACACGCTGGTCCAGCAGCCGAAGGTCACGGCGACGCCTTCCTTCTGCAGCAGCTCGCGCGCCTTCTCGGCGAACAGGGGCCAGTTCGACGCCGGGTCGACAACCACCGGCTCGAGCTTGCGCCCCTTCACGCCACCAGCGGCGTTGATCTGGTCGATGGTCATGAGCGCGACGTCTTTGAGCGACGTCTCGCTGATGGCCATGGTGCCAGAGAGGGAGTGCAGGATGCCGACCTTGATCGGCCCAGTGTCCGACGCCTTCGGCGTGGCAGCCGGAGCGGCTGCTACGGCTGACGCAGCCGGGGCTGCGCTGGTGGCAGCCGGAGCGGTCTCGCCCGGGCCTTTACAACCGACACTGGCTAGTAGTCCTGCAAGCACGAGCTCATATCGACTTTTCATCACGTTCTCCAATCGAAAGCGGGTCTCTAGAACACCTGGTAGGCGCCGGTACGACCCGGCAACGTTGTCATCGTCGGTCGTGAGTTTCGGCCACGTCTCGAAACAGAGACCTTCCCGTGTCGTCGCTCTGGAACGTTCCGTCAGATTGAGGCCGCTCGAAACGATCGACCGCGCCCATGACGCGCTCACAGAAACACGACGGGTCGGTGCCAGAGGATGAGCACCACGCAGCCGGACTTGCTCGTAACGCGGTGAGTCATGCCGGGCTCATTGATGACGAACGATCCGGCGGCGTACGTTCCGCGCTCGTCGCCCTGCTCGCCCTCGAGCACGTAGATGTACTCGTAGCCCTCGTGCTTGTGCTCGGGCACTTCGGCACCAGCGGCGTAGCGCAAGATGGCGGCACGCGCGCCGTCGGCGCCTTCGTGCAGCACATGGATGTCCACGCCGGTCCGCAGCGTGTCGAACGGGAGCTTGGCGATGTCGGCCGGTTTGAGCGACCAGGGCGTGAGCGGGATCACGCGTGATCGCCCGCCATGTGGCGCCCGATGTCGGCCACGTTGGCGGTTTCGGCGGGAGTCTCGTACACGATTTTGCCCTCGCTCATCACCACGATGCGATCGGAAAGCGCGAACACCTCATCGAGATCTGCGCTCACCAGCAGCACGGCAGTGCCGGCGTTGCGAGCCGCGACGATGCGCGAGCGAATCTCCGCCACGGCCGCGAAATCGAGGCCGAAGCACGGGTTGGCGCAGATCAGGACCTTGACGTCGCCGTCGAGCTCGCGCGCCAGCACGGCGCGCTGCACGTTGCCGCCCGACAGCCCGCCGATAGGCGCCTCGGGTCCCGGCGCCTTGATCTTGAACTCACCGATCGACCTGACGGCCTTCTTGCGCAGCGGTGCGCGCCGCACCGCCCAGCCAGCCAGCGTGAAGCCAGGCTCGTCGAAGCAGCGAAAGCCGATATTCTCGGCCACGGTCATGTGGGCGACGCAGGCATTCCTGAGCGGCGCCTCGGGCAGCAGCCGCACGCGACTGCGGCGAATGTGCTCGCGCGTCGCCGAGTAGGGCAGGCCTGCCACCTTGACGTCGCCGGAGGTGAGCACGCGCTGGCCGGCCAGCACCTCCACCAGCTGCTCCTGCCCGTTGCCCGAAACGCCGGCAATGCCCAGGATCTCCCCCGCGCGAACGCGCAGGCTGATCTTGGCCAGCACCGGCAAGCCAATGTCGTCGTCAGCGCACACGTCGGTGAGCTCGAGCCCGATCTCGACCTGCTCGGTGACGTTGCGCCCGATCGAAGCGCTGGGCGGCTCGGAGCCGACCATCAGCTCTGCCAACGACTCGGGCGTGTGGTCTGACACCTTGCCCGCGCCGGCCAGCGCGCCGCGGCGCAGCACCGTGACGTCGTCCGCGTACGACATCACCTCGCGGAATTTGTGCGTGATGATGGCCACGCTGATCTCACCGCGCCGGGTCATCTCGCGCAGCAGGCCCAGCACGTTGTCGGCCTCTTGTGGCGTGAGCACGCTGGTGGGCTCGTCCAAGATGATGATCTTGCTGCCCAGGTAGAGCTGCTTGAGGATCTCGAGCTTCTGCTTCTCACCGGCCGCCAGCTGCCTTGCCAGCTTCCTGACTGGCACGCGAAACGGCATGCCCGCCATGAACGAGGCGATCTCGTCCTCTTCCTTCTTCCAGTCGATCAGGCGCGGAATCTCGGCGCGCGCCATGACCAGGTTCTCGGCCACGGTCATGTTCTCCACCAGCGTGAAGTGCTGATAGACCATGCCGATGCCGAGCCGCTGCGCGTCGCGCGGGTTCTTGACCACCGCGTCTGCGTCGCCGACCACTACCTTGCCGCTGTCGGCCTGGTAGAAGCCCATGATGCACTTGACGAGCGTGCTCTTGCCCGCGCCGTTCTCGCCCAGTAGCGCGTGAAAGGTGCTCGGGCGCAGCGTGAACGATACGTCGTCGAGCGCCAGTAGCGCGCCGAAGCGCTTGTTCATGTGCTGGGCGTCGAGCAGCGGCGGGGGGCCGCCACCTTTGCGACGCGCCGGGGCCACGCCGCTCAAATCGATGGCTGGGTTGAACTTGTCGACCCGCAGCTGCGGAGCGGCGCTCACGGCAACGCCTCGAGCAGAGCGGCGGAGGTACTGACCGCGCCAAACACGCCGTTTTGCATGGTAACCATCTTCAGCGCCGCGGTGTGATTGCCCGGGTCGGTGGCGGCGCAGCAATCACCCAGGATGATGCACTCGTAGCCGCGGTCGTTGGCTTCGCGCATGGTGGTGTGGACGCACACGTCGGTAGTGAGGCCGGTGAGCACGATATTGCGAATGCCTCGCTGGCGCAGGATCATGTCCAGGTCAGTCGCGCAGAACGAGCCCTTGCCGGGCTTGTCGATGATCGGCTCGCCCGCGAGCGGCGCCAGCTCCGGAATGATCTCCCAGCCTGGCTCGCCCCGCACCAGCACGCGGCCGCAAGGCCCCACGTCGCCAATACCTGGCTGGCCAGCGGCGCCGTTCTGCAGCACGCGCGAGCGCCAACGCTTGTTCGCCGGCAAGTCCGACAAGTCGGGGCGATGCCCTTCGCGCGTGTGGATGACGTGATAGCCGCCCTTGCGAAAGCGGGTGAGCACGCTGCTTATCGGTTCGATGGTGGCCCGCGCGTTGGTGAGATCGTAGCCCAGACCGTCGATGTATCCGCCCTTGCCGGCGAAGTCGGTCTGCATGTCGATGATGATCAGCGCCGTGTTGTCGGGTCGCAAATCACCGTCGTAGGGCCAGGGATACGGTTGAGCGGCAATGAATTTGCTCATGCTGACTCCTCTCAGCGGGCGACGGTCAGTTCCATGGGAAGATCTGCGGACTGCTTGGTGGCCGAGCTGGACAAGACCATGATGGCGAGCGTGAGCGCGTAGGGCGCTGCGTTGAACAGGTAGTAGCCGGAGGTGACGCCCACCGACTGCAAAGCGGGGCCGAGCGCGCTCGCGCCACCGAACAAGAGCGAAGCGTACAAGCAGCGCACCGGATCCCAGCGCGCGAAGATCACCAGCGCGACGGCCATCAGACCCTGGCCG
>DATDEV010000221.1:0-9074 GCA_036522995.1 Polyangiaceae bacterium | reverse complement strand
CAGCACCGAAGACGATGGGGTGCTCGAGGGCGGAGGCTGCGCTTGTCGCACCAGCGCCCCGGCGTCGAGCCAAGCGCCGCTGACCTCACTCGTTTCGATGCTGAGCGTGCTCGGCGCGGCGCTGCTGCGTCGGCGGCGTGGCGCGCGGGGCTAAGCGGAGGACTGACGGGGGGGCATCAGCGGCGGCTCAGCAGCCGGGCAAACGCCTGGCCGCGCGAGCTGGAAGCCTTTTCACTCGGCTGCTGCGCGCTGCGTGGCGGCACCGAATCCAGTAGCTGAGCAGGCATCTCCGCGAAGCCGCGTGAGCGCAGCGCCGCATTGGTGCGCTCGAACACCACGCTGGCGTCGGGCTTGAAGCCGAGTTGCCGGTGGAGCTGCATCAGCTCGCCCGCTACCTCGACCAGCGTCTTGGCCGTAGCCGGTAGACCGCCTTCGGCGAGCGTCCACGCCGTGCGCAGCGGCGCCAGCGCCCGCTTCGGGAAATTGGCCATTTGAAACGCGGTCGCGGCGCGCCGAAAGTACGCGATGGCGACCCCGTCCTGTTTCAGCTTACGCGAGAGCTCGCCCGTCCGGTGTTGTAGCCAAGGTGCCCCGGGTAGCTCATCGGCGGCGCGCCGATACAGCTCGAGCGCCGCGACCTCCTTGCCGCTGGCCACGAGCTTTCTGGCGTCGGTCGTCCAGCGCTCGATTTGCGTATCGCGCTGGCGCCGCTGGTGTGCTGAATCGTCGGTCACGTCGTCTCCTTGAGCACGAGTCGTGCCGTAGCTCGAGGGGCGCACATGTCCCGAGAAAACTGCGGATCGGCGCGCCACGCTCCGCGGAGTTCGGGGCCTGGCCTTGCAACTCTGAAACCATGGCCTTGCATCCAGGTCGAGGCGCGGTGTCTCCCGTCGGGATGAGCGAGAATTTGCAGCGCTCATCCAGGGAGACTAACGGCAGGAGCGCATGCGAATCGGGACGGCGCTCGCAGCAGCACTGGCGCCGGTAGCGGCGCTGGCGCTGGCAGCTGCCCTGGGCGGTTGCTCGGGAGAGCCGGCGCCGCTCACGAGCGTTACCGGCCCAGAGCCGCCACGCGCCGCTTCCAACGAACAGCGCTTGCGCCAGCTGCGCGCCACTGAACAGGCCTTGCGCGACGAGCTCCGACCGCGCGAGCAGCCGCCCTGGATCGACGTGAGCGGCGCCGATCCCTACCGCATCGTGGCCTGGCCCGAGCGGTCCGGTTTCCTGGGGCTGCTGCGCGGCGCGCGCGCCTTGGTCAGCCTGAGCCCGGAGCTTCGGGAGCTATCCCGCGTGCTGTTGCCGGAGTCGCCCACCTCGCTGTGTCTGCATGCCAAGGGCGAGGCACTGGTGGCCAGCCGCTACTCGCCTCGGATCGCGCGCGTCAAAGTGGCAGCCGGCGGCGGGCTTAGCCTCGTCGGCAACCTGCCAGCCGCCGCCGGAGACGCCCGAGAGGCGGACGGCATCGCCGATCTCGCCTGCGCACCGAGTGGGCTGGTCTACGTGCTGCCGGCCGGCGCGGGCCGGCTGTCCACGCTGGACGCCCAGGGCCATGAGCTGGCTCGGTTTCCTGCCCTGCCGGGTGGCTTGCGCCTGCTGCTGCGCGGTCGCTACTTGCTGGAGGGCTCGCTGTTCGAGCGCGCCGTGCGCGTGCTGGAGCTCGATGCCAAGGGCCTGCCGCTGCGAGAGCTGGCACGTATTCATCACGATGGTCCGATTTGGGCCTTCGACGCGCTCGAGCGCGGGGGAGAGCTGCTGGTCGCCCTGGCCGGCGTGGAAGACAAGCCGCTCGTGCGCGCGCATGGCGAGTTCGAAAACATCGACTCGTTCGTCTGGCTCTATCGACTGGGGCCCACCGGGCAGCTCGAGCAGCTGTCCGAGCTCAACGTGAGCGAGCGGGGAGTCGTGGTGCCCAAGGCGGTCGGGCTGGCGCTGGTCGGCGAGCAGCTGGTGCTGAGCGCGCTCGCAGCAGGTAGCGGCGCTCGGCTCATCGCTCGCTATGCTTCGAGCTCCGGGGCAGCTGCAAGCATCGAGATTTCGCCGGCCCTGCCTGGCGCCAGTGACGCCGTTTTTGCCGCCGACGGCTCCGACCAGGTGGCGTACGCGAGCCCGCTCTTCGACGCCTGGATCGCGCTCGGGCGGGCGGGCGTGCGTGTTTCGCGAGTCGACCCCCAGACGCGCCCGGAGCCACAGCTGCGCCTGGGCGAGGCGCTGTTCTTCAGTGAGCTGATGGCGCCCGACAACATCGGCCTGGCCGCGCACTCGCGTTTCAGCTGCGAGACATGCCATTTCGAAGGCGGCGTCGACGGGAGAGCTCACTACACGGGTCGTGGCGACGTGAGCGTCGTGACCAAGCCGCTATTCGGCTTGGCCAACAATAGGCCGCATTTTTCACGCGCGCTCGACCCCGATTTGAGCGCGGTGAGTCACAACGAATTTCGCGTGGCGGGAGCCGGCAGCGCTACGGATCCGTGGTTCACGCTGGCCACGGCTCGCTTCCCGTGGCTGCGCGAGCTGGGCGTCGACCGAGCGCTGCTCACACCGCTGGAGCTGCGCCAAGCGCTGCAGGCCTTCCTGTACGCGTTTTCGCACGCGCCCAATCCTCGCGCGCTCGGCCGCGAGCACTTCACGTCAGCAGAAGCCGCCGGTGCGCGCGTGTTCGAGCGCGCCTGCGCGAGCTGCCATGCGGCGCGCTTGTTCTCGGATCGACCCGAAACCACGCTCGCCTTCGATGCCTGGGAGGCGCTGGTGCTGAGCCGCAACGCTCCCATCGTTTGGGCTCGCGGCGACTACGCCCGAACCGGAATCGTCCCCTACGTGCACGAGCAGGGCGCGCGCATTCCGAGCTTGCGCCGGCTACGGCTCAAGCCTCGTTACTTCACGAACGGCTCGGCGCGCGACCTGGCCCAGGTGATCGCGGGCTTTCGCGAAGCGCCTTCGGGGCCATGGCACCTGAGCCGGGAAGGCCAGGGGGCGCCGCTGCCGCAGGACGAGCAGCGTGCGCTGCTCGCCTTCCTGCAGCTACTCTGACGGCGCGCGCCCAGAGCGGCGCGCTCAGTAGGGGTTTTCCGGATCGGGCAGGCGAGGGGCGTCCTGCGGCATGATCTCGGGCGGGGTGGTGGTCGGATTCGGGTAAGGCGGCTGGACGGGCGCTTCAGGTCGCTGCGCCGGCATCGGCAGATTTGGCTCCTCAGGCTTGACCGGTCGCTCGATGGTGAATGAAGTCTCGGGCGGCAGGCTCATTTGCTGAGCTTCGTCACCGGTGAGCTCGCGCTCGCCCGGGGCAGGCGACACCGATTGCGCGGGCGCGGGCTGAGCCTGGCTCGGCGCTAGCTGCGCTTGCCGGTTCAAGCGCTCTGTCAGCAGCGCGCGCACGGGCTGGCTATCCGGGGTCCAAGTCGGCGTGAGCGAGGCGGGCTCGCGTGGGCCGAGCACCGGTGCGCCGATCCCGTACACCAGAGTGGCGGCGCCGAAGGTCAGGACGGCTGCAGCAAGGCCAGCGGCGATCAGTGTGAAGTTGACGCTCCAGCTGGAGCGACGCGGCAGCACGACGGGCTCCTCGTCGGCGCGGAACCAAACGTCGCGACGGGGCCTGAGCGCTCCGCTGGCGGGATACTGATGAATCATGGGTGCTCTGGAAGCCATGGTGGCGACCTCCTTGAACAAGGCCTGGTGCAAACCCCAGGCCGCGCCGACTCGCGCTGCTAAGTATCCGTCCGTGCACTGAAATCGAGCCGCGCGCAGTGCTACGCGGCCGGCTGCGCTCAGCTCGGACGCCCCACTGTGGCGCGCTGCGCCGTCAGGCCTGGGCGCTGACCGCTTCGACTTCGTCCGGGACGGGATCGATGGCGGACAAGATCGCGACCTGGATTTCGAGTCGACGCGAGGGCGAGATGGGCTTGTTGTCCAGCTCCACGATGTGGAAGCGATCGAACACGCGATTACCGCGCGTCTTCACCTGCGAGCCGACGATCTGCACGCGCTGCGAGAATAGCGCCTGCGAAAGCGCCAGCAGCAGCCCCGAGCGATCGAAGGTCTCGACCTCGAGCGTCGCAAAAGTGCCGTCCTGGCCCTCGATGAAGCGGACCACGGTCTCCTTGGCAGCTGGAGTGAGCGCCGGCCGACTCGAGGGATCCAGATGCTTGCGATCCAGCTTGCCTTCGATGAGCCCGATCAGCGTTTGGCACAGCTGAACGATCTCTTCGTGCCCGAGGCGCAAGCGATGATCGCCTGGATCTTCGTGGCGCACCCAGAAGATGTCGACGGCTTCGTCGTGCTGGCCGGCAACTCGGCGCGTGTAAGCTTCGGCTTCGATCACGTCCAGCCCGCACAACACCAGCGCGGCGCTGATGGTTGCGAGCAGGCCCGGCCGATCGTCGGCCACGACGCAGATGGCGGCGCCTGGCACGCGATTGGAGAAGAACGCGCCGATGTTGGCCGGAGCGGATTCGCGTTCACGTGCGACGCGGGAGTGCGCAGCGATGGCGCTCGCTTCGAAGTTTGCCCGGTAACTATCGGGCAGGGACGCTGCGAACGAACGCAGAAAATCCTCGGAAGGGGGAACTGAGCTCACTTCGAATCTCTGTGCGGCGCGAATGGTTGACCCTAAGGCCTGGAGCCGCACCCGCGGCTTTCGGTCTTGTTTCGTGGACGTGACATACTCTCATTTTCTGGAGCGGCCAGGCCGACTCACGGCTTGGTGCCGGTTGACGGTCGTTTTCGCGTCGAGGTCGGTGCCGGCTGAGGGTTTGACGTCGCGGGCGGCGAGCTCGTCGGCACCGCGGTCGGCGCAGGGCTTGCCGTGGGCTGCGGTGGTGGGGGAAAGCCGGGAAAGCCCGAGGGCAGCTGCAGGTTCGAGGGCATCGCGGTGGGGATCACGATGCCGCTCGGTAGCGGAAACGGGAACTGTAGAGGTGGCGGCTTGGTTGTGTCGGCCGGCGTGGGGCCCGGCGCCGGTGTCCCGGTGCCGGGCGTCGGAGGCGTCGCCGGCGGACGTGAGTGCGGGGAGCTCTTGGTGATGCCCGTCGTACCCGCGACGCTCGGCGTCACATCGGGACCGAGCGGCTCGAGCGCCTCGACCGTGGCCGCAGCACTGGGCAGGCTTACGTCGGGAAGCGGGGGCACGTGCGTGCGCTCGCTGTCGGCAGCGCGATACGCGGCGTAGCCGACCGCGCCGCCGCCACCCAAGACCGCCACGACCAGCGTGAGCAGCAGCATGCCGGAGCGGCGACGCGGGCGCGTCGCAGGCGCCGTCGGCGGTGCGTAGGAAGGGGCACGGGGCGGCGCTGTGCCGCCGGGAACGGTGGCGCCGGCGGCGTGTGCCTGTCGCGACATCGGTGGCGACGCAGCCGACAGGCTCGTCTTGGCTCCGCCGAGCTGGCTCACGCTCAGCGCCGGCTCGTCGGGCGGTAGTGTTTTGGGAACGGGCGCTGCCGTCGCCGAAGCAGGGGGAGGAAACGCCGACAGCCCGGCGGACGCAGGCCGGGGCAGCGGCGCGAGCGGCTCGGCGATGGCAGCCAGACGCCCGGCGTGACTTAGCTGACCTGCGAACGGCGCCAACGCCAAACGCAGCTCGGCCGCGCTCTCGAAGCGTGCGTCGCGGTCCGGCGCGGTGGCGCGTTCGACGAGCGCAGCGAGCTCCGGCGGGACGCTCGGCTCCACCTCGTGCAGTCTGCGCACTCGGCCCGATTCGACGAGCGCCACGATGTGATCGGCGTCCTCACCATCAGCGGGCCGACAGCCCGCGAGCATTTCGAACAGCATCACGCCGAGCGAGTAGATGTCGGCGCGATGATCGGTAGTGTGGGCCGAGTAGAGCTGCTCGGGCGCCATGTATTCGGGGGTGCCCATCACGACGCCTGCGCGCGTCAAGCCCTTGGTAAACTCGCTGGTCGCGCGCAGCTTGGCGATGCCGAAGTCGATCAGCTTCAGCAGGGGACCGCCGCCGCTGGGAGTGACGAAGACGTTGTCGGGCTTGAGGTCTCGATGCACGACACCGATGGCGTGCGCCGCCTCCAGCCCGGCCAGGATCTGCAGCGCAAAATCCAGCGCCTGGTCCTGCGTCAGCTTGCCGAACTGGTCGAGCAGGTGCTGCAGCGACTGGCCCGAGAGCAGCTCCATCACCAGGTAGGGCGAGCCGTCCTGCGCGGTGTCGACGTCGGTCACGCGCGTCACGTGCGGGCTTTGAATGGTGGCCGAAACCCGAGCCTCTTGCAGGAAGCGCTGCGTCAGCCCGGGGCGCTTGGCCAGCTCGGCGTGCAGGAACTTGAGCGCGACGCCCGAGCCGAGGACCTCGTGGCGCGCCTCGTACACCACGCCCATGCCGCCATCGCCGATCAGCCGCACGATGCGGTACTTGTTGGAAACGAGCGCGCCGGGCTCGAGCTGGCTCACGTGGCGCCTCGATCGACGATGCGCTCCTCGCGCGGCACGTAGCGCTCGTATTCGCGCAAAAAGGTCAGGCTCTTGCTCTCGGCGCGGTCGACGTAGAGCGTGCCCTTGAGGTGATCCGTCTCGTGCTGCACCACGCAGGCCCGTACGCCCTCCCACACGAAGTCGAGCGGCTGACCCGTTCGATCGAGCGCCTCGACGCGCACACGCCGCGGCCTGACCACGCGGCCGCGCAGGCCCGCCACCGATAGGCAGCCTTCGAACATCGCGATCGAATCCTCCGGCGCGAGCGCGTCGGGCGAGCTCCCCACAGCGGGCGTCACCACCGGGTTGACCAGCACCGTGAGCGGAATGTCGAGCGCGTCGGGATAGCGCGGATTCTTGCTGAGCTCGATCACGCACAATTGAATGGACTCGTACACCTGGGGTGCGGCCAGACCGGCGCCGTCGGCGTCGTGCATGGTGTCGATCATGTCGTCGATGAGCTGCTGGATCGCCGGGCTCCGCAGCTCTTCGAGGCTGAGCGGACGAGCGATCTGCCTGAGCACGGGCTCACCGAGCTGCGCGATCTTGCGGATGGCCACGCGGCATCGTAGCCCAAATCAGCGAGGCTTCACGCGCGGGTGCCGCGGGGCGCCCAGGGCTGCTCGCCGCTGCCGTTTTCGTGCGCAGTTCGCCGCGCCAGCACGAAGAGCAGGTCGGCGAGGCGATTCAAATACACCAGTAGCTCCTGCCGGACCGACTCACGCTGCGCGAGGGTCAGCAGACGCCGCTCGGCGCGTCGCACCACGGTGCGGGCCAGGTGCAAGGACGCCACGTCGGGCGGCCCGCCGGGCAAGACGAAGTTCTTGAGCGGGGGCAGGGCTGCTTCGGCGGCATCGATGGCCTGCTCCAGGCGCGTCACGTCGGCATCCGACAGCAGCGTGATGCCCAGACGCTCGGCGTAACCCGGTGCAGCCGAGAGCTCGGCGCCGAACGTGAACAGATCCGACTGCAGCTCGACGAGCAGCTGCCGCACCTCCACCAGGCTGGAGTGCGCGATGCACAGACCTAGCGCTGCGTTGGCTTCGTCGAGCGTGCCGTAGGCTTCGACCCGAACGTCGTCTTTGGGAACGCGCAGGCCTCCGAAGAGGCCGGTCTCGCCCTTGTCGCCGGTGCGGGTATAGATCTTCATGCCCGCGAGCGTAGCGCGTCAGCCGAGCGCGTTAGCACTCGGTTGTTCCGCGCATCCACGACCAGCGCCGAGCCGTGCTCAGGCGCTGAAAATCTGCTGAATCTCGCCTTCCATCGCGGCTGGCGGGACTTTGCGCGCCAGCGCCAGCTCTTGCACGAGCAGGCTGCGCGCTTGATCGAGCAGCCGACGCTCGCCGAACGACAGGTCCTTGTCGAACTTCAGGCGGTACATGTCCCGCAGAACCTTGGCGATCTCGGAGGGCAGCCCGCTCTTGAGCATCTCGGTGTAGGCGCGGAAACGACGGTTCCAGGGCTGCAGGTCGACGGCGACCTCGGGGGCCTTGAGGATGTCGAGAATTTTCTGCGCTTCCTTCTTCTTCATGACGGGGCGCAAGCCCACGCGCGAAGCTGCCTCGGTGGGCACCATGACCTTGAGCCCGCTATCGCGGATCTTGATCACGTAACAGGCGGTCTTGCGGCCACCCCCGAAATCCTTTTCCTCGATATCCTGAACTTCGCCGACGCCGTGGGCGGGATGGACCGCCATATCGCCAGCTTTGAAGTTGATGCGAATGGTTTCAACCGACAAATTGCCCTCCTGACCTGCTTGCGCGGGAATAAGGCGATCGACCAGGGCAGGGGCGGCGACACGTCCGCCACGTGACTTCGGCTTCACCACGAAATCACCTCTGACCTCCGACGCTCAAGCGCTGGCTGCCGTTCGTTCATCCCGCTCGCCGCAGTGCAGCACGGGCGAGGTCGTAACATCATCGCCGCCTTTTGGTCAATCGAATCCATGCCTGCGTGTATCTCATAGATCATCGAAATCGCTGCAATTTCTAGCCAGGATCTGGAGCAGATGTAGGTGCGAGTGGTGACTCGGACTTTGGTGAAAGTCTGAAGACTTCTTCGAGATCGGCTGAAGTTGCAGCGCGCGCGCCCTGCGCGATCTGCGTGATTGGCAGTGCCACTGTGAGCGATAACCGATCATTGTCGGCATTTAGGGCCACGCGCGCGTCGAGCGCGCTCGCCAAACCCAGCAAAGAGCCGGTAGAGCTGCTCGCAACCGACATGTAGGTAGACCTGAGCCGTTCCACGGCGCTACTCGCAGCGAAGTCGCCGTGGAGCAGCAACTGGCACGTAGCGCGCTCGGGCCCCGACGGATCGAGGCGGGCCGAAAGCGAGGTCGTGATTGAGAGCAGCCCCGCTGCTGCGGCATGCCAACGCTCGTCGAAGGGCCCCGGCACGTGCGCCGCGATCAGGGCGCCATCGGTTTCGTTGGCCTGTCCCGCGAGCGCGGCGCCCTGGTACGCGCGCTTAGCGTGCAGCTTGCCGAGCGCGTATGCCTCAGCCACGCGCCACAGCCGGGGATCGCCCACGGCGTAGATGACGACGCGTTCATCGATCGTGAGCAGACCCTCCGGGACGCCATCGCTGACGCCGGTCAGCAGGATAATCGCTGGGTCGCTGGAGCGTTTCGTGGTCGCGCGGATCTGACGCGCAGCGAAACGTTC
>DATDEV010000220.1:0-6890 GCA_036522995.1 Polyangiaceae bacterium | reverse complement strand
GTGATCTGGTCTTCCGAGGTCGGGTGAGGTCGTTCCAGGCTCGCGCGTCGCGCGAGCCTGCGCCGGAACGGCACTGCCCGCTTGGCCCCGAGCGAGAACTGGACGGCCAACGGGTCCTGCCCGCTCGGACCAACGGGCAGAACGCCCTTCGCGGCGCGCGCGAATCACTACGTGCGCGTATCCAATAGGGAACGCGAAAACCCCCGCCTTTCCCGCAAACCGGCCGTGCTTATTGGATACGTGCGCGTATCCAATAACGGTCCCCAGAACCCCAACAACGGCGCATTTTTAGCGGGGACGCGCCTCGCTGATTGGATACGTGCACGTACCCAATCCGCAAAACCGAAATCCACCTCGAGCGCGGGACGAGGCGCGCACAGAGCCGGTGCCCGCCTCCCAGGGCGTTCCGCATCAGTGGCGTTCCCCGCACGAAAGCATCCAGCTTCCAGGTTTTTTACGATACTCGCGAGCCCGCCTGCGGGCGAGCTGCGACGACCTCGACCGACCGGAAGACCAGATCGCGATCGTCCACCGAAGACCGGAGTGAACAAACTCGGCGAGGCCGAGCGCCGCTGCCTACCGGGACACCGAGGACGCCAGACGCCTCCTCAAGGAACCGGGGGATAACCCAGACCTGTCTGAGACCTTCAGGTCACAAACCGGCGAGACCGGCGCCTGCCGCGGTTCAGGTCAGGCGGGACGCATGACGCGCCCTCACGGAACCCGGCAGGACAAACCAAACGCTACTTCCGGGACTACGTCCCAGAAGTAGCCGGCTTGGGCGCTCCGAAGATAGACGCAGGGCGGCGTTTCTCCGCCTTGTCTTTGCGCTTCTCGCTGTAGGTCGGGATGATGGCGCGCTGGCGAGGGGGCAGGTCACGACCAGCCAGGACGGCTTCGATTTCCTGAGCGTCGAGCGTCTCGCGTTCGAGCAGCGACGTCGCCAGTGCGTCCAGCTTGTCGCGGTTGTCGCTCAGCACCTTGAGCGCGACGGCGTATTGCTCGTCGACGATGCTGCGCACTTCCTGGTCGATCTCGGTGGCGGTCGTCTCGGAGTAGTCCTCACGGCGCGAGGTCATCTCGCGACCCAAGAACACACTCTCCTCGTTCTCGCCGTAGGCAACGGGGCCCAGGCGCTTGGTCATGCCGAGCTCGCACACCATGGCGCGAGCCAGGCGCGTCGCCCGCTTGATGTCGTCCTGCGCGCCGGTCGTGATCTCGTTGAACACGACTTGCTCGGCCACGCGGCCACCCAGAGCCATGGCGATGCGCGCCTTGGTCTGCTGGCTGGTCATCAGGTGGCGATCCTCCGTGGGCAAGAACATGGTCACGCCCAGCGCAGCGCCACGCGGAATGATGGACACCTTGTGCACGGAGTCGTTGCCGGGCACCAGCTTGCCGACGATGGTGTGGCCGGCTTCGTGCCAGGCCGCGGTGCGCCGCTCTTCTTCGCTCATCACCATCGAGCGACGCTCGGTGCCCATCAGGACCTTGTCCTTGGCGAGCTCGAAGTCCTCCATGGTCACCGATTCCTTGTCCTGGCGCGCGGCGAGCAACGCCGCCTCGTTCACCAGGTTCTCAAGATCGGCGCCGACGAAGCCGGGCGTTCCGGCCGCCAGGATGTTCAGATCGACGTCGCCCGAGAGCGGCACCTTCTTGGTGTGCACCGCCAGGATGCCTTCACGGCCGCGGATGTCGGGACGCGGCACGGTGATGCGGCGATCGAAGCGACCGGGGCGCAAGATGGCCGGGTCCAGCACGTCCGGACGGTTGGTGGCCGCGATGATGATGACGCCCTCGTTCGACTCGAAGCCGTCCATCTCGACCAGGAGCTGGTTGAGGGTCTGCTCGCGCTCGTCGTGGCCGCCGCCCAGGCCGGCGCCGCGGTGACGACCGACAGCGTCTATCTCGTCGATGAAGATGATGCAGGGCGCGTGCTTCTTGCCCTGCTCGAATAGGTCGCGCACGCGGCTGGCGCCGACCCCCACGAACATTTCCACGAAATCGGAGCCGGAAATGCTGAAGAACGGGACGCCGGCCTCACCCGCGATGGCGCGAGCCAGCAGCGTCTTGCCCGTGCCGGGCGGACCCATCATCAGCACGCCCTTGGGGATGCGACCGCCCAGGCGCTGGAACTTCTTCGGGTCCTTGAGGAAGGCGATGATCTCTTCGACCTCGTCCTTGGCTTCGTCGATACCCGCCACGTCGGCGAACGTGATCTTGTTCTGCGACTCGCTGAGCAGGCGCGCGCGGCTCTTGCCGAAGCTCATCGCCTTCCCACCGCCCGCCTGGAGCTGGCGCATGAACAGGTAGAACATCACGATCACGAACAGCATCGGCAGCAGCACCGTGAGCACCGGCGTCAGGAAGGGGCTGCCCTCGTCCTTCTGGTAGGTGACCTCCACGCCGCTCTTCACCAGGTCCGCCGCCGCGTCGTCGTCGCGCACCGGACCGACCGTGCGCCCACGCGCCGGCTCACCCTTGCCAGGGTTCTTGATCCCGAAGGTGTACTCGCGGTCCTTGATATCGACCTTGTCGATATGCTTCTGGTCCTTGGGTGCCTTGGTCAGCGCGATGAACTCGCTGTAGGGCATCGGCGAAGGCGCCGGATTGTCGATACTCAGGAAGTGCCAGATCGACAGGAACGCGACCAGAACGACTACCCAGAGAAGAAGTGTCTTCGGCGGTTGCTTCACTCGAACCTCTACAGACTAAAAGTGCCGTTGGGGCGATCGGATCATGCCACCCATGGCCTGAAACGTCGATTGCCCATTCAAACTTTTCTTCGTTGTTTCAAGGTGGTCTCTGTCTCGTGGGCTTTTGGGGCCCCAGCCCCAAAAGCTGCGGACGGTGGCGATCTCGCCGAGCGCCCGCGTGGGCTGGCCCTTGATTGTCGCTGCTGAGGACAAAAGCTGCGGTGGGTTGGCCCTTGGGTGTCGCTGCTGGGGGCGGACGTTTGTGCGCTCCGACCTAGCTTTGCCTGGTCTTTTTCCCGTAGGCGACAAGTAGGTCACGGGCGCCTGCGACGCGGATCGTCACGGGGCGGCCAAGCTGCCTCGCCCGCAGGACCTCCCGAATTTGCGCGCGGTTGAGCTGCGGCGCGGTGTTTTCGACACTCAGCCGACTGGCACCCACCTCCCCAAGCTCTCCAACCTCCGGGAGGGTGGAGCCGCCGAGGGCGTCTGCGAGCGCGTTCAGGTGCCGGACGATTTGGGGGGAAAGGGTGGAGAGCAAAGGCAAAAGCTCGTGACGCACGCGCACGCGCAGGAACGCCGCATCGGTGTTGGAGGGATCTCGTGCAAAGTCGAGCTGATGACGCTGCAAATGCAGCAGCACGTCGCTCTTGCCCGCCCTGAGCAGCGGCCGAATCACATCCTGCGCACGCGCCGGCATCACCGCAAGGCCCCGGGGCCCTGCTCCACGTAGTAACCGCAGCAGGAGGGTTTCGGCGCGATCGTCGGCGTGGTGCGCGGTGGCGATGAGCACGCCTTCCCCCTCGGCCGCTGCGGCCGCGCGCAGCGCGCGGTAGCGAGCGTCGCGCGCGCGCGCTTGCAGGTTTCCCCCAGGAGCAAGCGAGACCTTGGTGCAGGCGAAGGGCACACCCAGGCGCTCCGCCAGGCCTCGGGCGAGCTCCAGCTCACCCGCCGCCGCCGAGCGCAAGCCGTGGTCGACGCCGTGGGCGCGCAGCTCGAAGCCGAGCTGGGGCGCGAGCCGCGCCAGCACCGAGAGCATGGCCTGCGAGTCGCCCCCACCGGAGACGGCCGCCAGCACCACACGACCGCGCAGCTCGCCGCACTCTTCCAGCAGCGTGCGGCGCACGACGGTCGTCAGGCTCGGCGGATGCGAGCGGGCCATGCTGCGCTCAGGCGACCTCGAACTCTTTGCAAAATTCGAGGCTCTGCACACGCGCCAGATCGACGTTGAGGTGCGGTGCAGTGGGATAGCCGTTGGCGCAGCGCTGCCCCTCGGGCGCGAAATGCACGCAGCTCTCGCAGCCGAACCTCAAACCAAACAGCCTGGCTTCCTCTCGCAGCTGTTCGTCCACACGGCTCGTGCTCATTGGAATGGCTGCGCCGGCTGGCCGCGCTGGAAGAAAAACCTGAAGCTGCCGGTCACGTCGCTAGTCACGGACTCGGCATCTTCGGTGGTCACGAGCTCGCGCGGATCAGCGAGCTTTACGTCGAAGGTAGCGTCCGTGAGCCGGGCATGACTGTCCTTCTCGTTCAGATCGCCGCTGAAGATGGAATTGAAGGTGATGGCGCCGCTCACCGAGTAATTGGCGCTGTTCTGTTCGTGGCAGGTCTGGTGCAGGTAGAGCGACAGCGACACCAGCGTTGGCGGACCACCGGTCACGGGATAGCCCGGAGGAGCCACGCCGATCGGCAGCCCGACCGGGATCGGCTGACCGAGCATGCCCTGAACGGCCTTCAGATCGGAGACGATGACGGTCAAGCCGTCCGACGCCTCCTGGTTGTTGTCGCCGCGCTGGACGCGAATCATCAGCGCTTCCTCGCGGTAGGGGTTGGCGGCGAAGAAGTCCGGCTGCAGGTCGAACGCGCCATTCCAGCAGCTGTTCATGTACAGGCGGTCGGACTTCACATCGCCGGTGCCGTCGCCCACCGTGCAGCCGCTGCCGGCCAGCCCCAGCGCTGCACAGAGCAGCAAGGCGGCCGCGGTGTTCATGGCGCGCTCGTCGCTGCGGCCGCGAGCGTCGCGGCCTCCGCGCTCCGGATCAGGCCGCCGCCGAGCACGCGCTCCCCGGCATAGAAGACGGCAAACTGGCCGGGCACTACCGCTTGCACCGGCTTTTCGAAGTGAACCCGAGCGCCGCCCTCCGCGGCCACGATGCGAGCGGGCAGCGGCGTACCACGATAGCGCACCTGAACTTCCGCCTGCAGCGGCAGCTGCACGTCGCTCGCCAGCGAAAGCTCCGCGAGGCTGGCCGACGACGCCAGTAGCCGTTCCACGGGGCCGAGCGAGACCCTGCCCTGCTGCGGATCGATGTCGACGACGTAGCTCGGCTTGCCCAGGGCGACGCCGAGGTTGCGGCGCTGACCGATGGTGAAGCGGTGCACGCCTGCGTGCTGCCCCACCTCACGTCCACTTTCGTCGACGATGGGACCTGGGCGCAGCCGCTCGCCAGCGCGCTCGCTCACGAAAGTATCGTAGCGCCCGGTCGGCACGAAGCACAGCTCCTGGCTTTCGCCCTTGCCGGCGCCTGGCAGCGCCAGCCGCTGCGCTTCCGCCCGCACCTCGGCCTTGTCCGAATCTCCCAGTGGGAAGCACAGCCGGGTGAGCGTTGCTTCCGGCAGCATGTGCAGGAAGTAGCTCTGGTCCTTGCTCGCATCGCGGCCGCGGTGCAGCTCCGCACGGCCCCCCTGGCGCACGATGCGGGCGTAATGCCCGGTGGCCACCAGCGAGGCGTCGAGGCGATCGGCCAGCGTCATCAGCTCGCGCAGCTTGACGCCACGGTTGCAGCGCACGCAGGGACTGGGCGTCTCCCCGCCCAGGTAGCCGTCGACGAACGGCGCGATCACCTCGCGCTCGAAGAGCTCTCGCCGATCGAAGGCGTAGTGAGGGAAGCCGAGCGCATCTGCCACGCGGCGCGCGTCGTGAATGTCCTCCGGCGCGCAGCAACGACTCTTGACGCTGCCATCGTCCGGATAGTCCCAGAGATGGAGGGTCACGCCGACTACGTCGTGACCTGCCGCCATGAGACGCGCGGCGGCGACCGAGGAGTCGACCCCGCCGCTCATGGCCACCAGAATGCGCTGCCGTGTCACGGGCCGAAGGTTAGCCGGCTTTCTCGTCCGCGCCCGCCAAATGGCAACCAGCTCGAATTCTCCCCGCCTCCCCGCCTCCCTGTTCAATCTCAGGCACTTGAGACGAGGGACCAAGAAGCTAGCGGCCCCCGACGGTGCTGGGCCTAGTGTGGTGAAACGACCGTTTTGACGGCGGTGGTGGCGCGGTCGACGAGCTTGGCCATCAGGTCTACGGCCTCGCTGTACTGGTAGACTCGCATCTGCAGCGCGATCAGCTGGGCGCTATCGAGGCCGCCGAAACCGCCGTGGGCGGAGCGTGCGAGCAGTGCCTCGCCCGCATCGACCGTTTTGCCGAGGCCCTCGAGCACGCTGGCGAACGAGGGACCCTGGCCGGCGGGTCCGCGCCCGAGCGACGCGGGCGGTGGGAGCTCGATTGGAACGGGCTCGTAGCGGGGGCTTTCTCCACCGATTCTCATGCGGGCTCGTCGGCCAAGGCCAGCGAGCAGTTGCGGGGCATTCTCGCCCGCCCGCTAATCGGACCCGCGTAGGCGCTTGGCCAGCCGCTGCATGGCGCGCGTGTGCAGCCGGCTGGCCCACGATTTGCTGAGGCCGAGCGACTGCGCCACGTGATCGAAACGTTCACCCTCGAGGTAGTGCCGGCGCACGAGCTGCGCCTCCTCCTCGGGTAACTGAGCGATGGCGCCTTCGACCAGCGCGAGCAGTTGCGCGCGCCCCAACGCCTGCTCGGGATCCTCGGCCGTGGCGAGCTGGATGCGCTCACCCTCTTCGCCGAGCGCGGGGGGCGCGATCAGGCCGACCGTGATGGCGGCGGTCATGGCGGCCAAATGCTCGGCCAATGCCTGCTCGGCTTGGGCTCGCGTCGGCGCAGCGGACGCTGGCGAAGCAAAGGTATCGTCGGCGGCGCCCTCGCTCACGCGCAGGGCGGCAGCCATTCCGCTCAAGCGCTCGTGAGCGCGGCGCGGCAGCTGCGCCAGCGAGCGAATGCCGTCGATGATCGCGCCGCGCACCCGGAAATTCGCGTAGGCGCGGAAGGGTACGCCGCGCTCGGGGTCGAACTTGCGCGCAGCATCCAGCAGTCCCTCACGACCAAAACTGCGCAAGTCGGGG
>DATDEV010000219.1:0-32831 GCA_036522995.1 Polyangiaceae bacterium | reverse complement strand
GGAGGACTTCAAGCCGCTCGACTTCCACAGCTTCCGCCGCGCCTTCGCCACGGGCCTGGCGAGCTCAGGCATGAACGTTCAGCAGGCCATGGCGCTGGCCGGTCACCGCAACGCTTCCACGCACATGCGCTACGTGCGCATCACGGAGGTGCTCGAGATTCCCGAGGCCGCGATGCCAAAACTATTTAAGGCGCCGGCTGTGCCAAAATCCCTGAGGGCCAAACCCCCATCCAGCATCTTTTCGGCGCACCCCGTAGGATTCGAACCTACGACCCTCGGATTCGAAGTCCGATGCTCTATCCAGCTGAGCTAGGGGTGCGGAGAGCGGCGGAGACTGGCTTGCGGGGGCGCTTTCGTCAAGCGCGGCCGCGCGCCCGGCTGTTGCTGCAGGGTCGCCGCCGTTTCAACCGCTCAGGGCGCTGCGCCGGCGGCACCACCGCGAGCTCGCCGCCGGGGGGGCACCAGCAGCGTTACCGGGTCGAGGAGCCCGTACTCCCTGCTACCTTGGATCGCTCCGGCAGCTGACCGAGCTGCGCCGCCGGTGGCGGCGAGCATTCCCGGTAGCGAGAGCAGCCGCTCGCAGCTAGCATCAGCAGCACCGCCGCCGCGATCGACGCAGTGGTGCGCACGTGATTCCACAGGCTCCAGCCCGACACGAAGCGCGCCCAGCTGCGCGCGGCGTCGCGCTCATGCGGTTGAGTGGCGGCGAGCACGTCGTTCCACGGCACGTTGAGCGCCCCGGTCACCAGCAGGCTGCCGATCAGGTAGGCCAGGGCGCCGGCCAGCCGCAGCTTCGCGCCCGGCGCCGAGCAGCGCATCAGCGCGTCGACCACCAGCACCGCGCACGCCAGGGCGGTGCCGACGAAGCTGCCGAGGAACGAACGATTCAACACCACCACGTTGATGGACTGCATCGCCGCCAGGCCCTGCAGCCCTGGCAGGCGCACCAGGGCGGGCAAAACGAAGCTGCTGAATGCGAAGAAGACGCCGCCGATCACGCCCGAGCCGAGCGCGGCCAGCAGCGTTACCAGCGAAATCAGTCGAGGAATCATGGTCACGAGCATGGGGCCGTGCACTGCTGCATCGCTAGACCCAACAAATCAGCTTAGTATTGCAAAAATGCATACCCGGGCGATCGAGGCGGAGCGGCTGGCTTGGGACGACGTGAAGCTGTTTCTGGCGCTGTGCCGCAGTCGCACGGTGGGCGGCGCGGCGCTGTCGCTGCGAGTTGACGCCTCCACGGTGTCGCGCCGACTGGCCACGCTCGAGGAGGTGCTGGCCACGTCGCTGTTCGATCGCGGGCGCGACGGCATCGCGCCGACCGAGGCGGCCGAAGCGCTGATGCCCGTCGCCGAAGAGATCGAGCAGAGCATGGCGCGCTTCACCAACCAGGCCGAGGGCCTGGAGCGCGAGGCGGCCGGCATCGTGCGCATCACCTGCCCGCCCGACGTGGCCGAGGTCGTGATCGCGCCGCTGCTCAGTGAGCTCCTAGCCCGGCACCCAGCGCTGCGCGTCACGCTCGACGCGGGGGAAGCGGTGCGTGATCTCACGCGGCGCGAGGCGGACCTCGCCTTGCGAGTGGTGCGCCCCACCAGCGGGGATCTGGTGATGACACGCCTCACCAGCGCGCGCTGGGTGCTGGTGGCGGCACCCAAGCTGGCGCGCCGGCTGGGCACGCTACGCGACTTCGGGGCAGCTCCCTGGGTGAGCTGGGGCGAGCGGTTGGCGCAGCTGGGCGCCGCGCGCTGGCTGGCCAAGCACGCAAAGGGCGTCGAGCCCGTGGTGCGCTCCGATAGCCTCACGGTGCAGCTCGCCGCAGTCAGGAGCGGCGCCGGGGTGGCCCTGGTGCCGGAGCCGAGCGCCTCTCACTACGGGCTGGTGCCGGTCAAGCTGGCCCCGGCGCTGCGCGAGGCCGCCGAAGACTGGCCCAAGGACGAGCTTTACCTGGTCACGCACCGCGCGCTCCACAACGTGCCCCGCGTGCGCGTGGTGTGGGAGCTGCTGCTGCAGCGCTGGGGAGACCGCGTCAGGCGCTGAGCCGACGACGACGACGTGCCCAGACCGCTGCTGCGCCCGCCAGGCTGAGCCAGGCAAGCGTGCCCGAACCCGACGAGTCACTGCCAACTCGGCAAGCGCAGCCGGCCGTGCTGCCGTCCTTTTTGACGACGGCGCCGTTACCGGTGGCACCCGTGCCGC
Organism: Polyangiaceae bacterium; assembly: GCA_036522995.1. Lineage (GTDB taxonomy): Bacteria > Myxococcota_A > Polyangia > Polyangiales > Polyangiaceae > PMG-095. The sequence goes on along the minus strand of DATDEV010000219.1, from coordinate 30,635 downwards.
CGCTGCCCCCGGTGCCGGGAATGACGCCTGTGCCGCCGCTGCCGGTGCCGGCCGTGCCGCCGCGGTCAATCAGGATGGGCGGGGAGCCCGCGGTATTGGCGGAACCGCCGGTGACCACGTCGTCCATGATCGGAGGCGGGGGGCAGACGCCTCCCGCGCAGGTCGTGCCGCCAGGGCACATGGCGCCTTCGCACGCATCCTTGCAGGCGCCTTGCACGCAAACCTGGCCGGCCATGCAGGTCAGGCCCTCGCACCCGGTGTCGACGCACTCGCCGCTCGGAGCGCAAGCCTGCCCGGCGCCGCAGCCGCGGCAGCCGCACTTGGCCATGCACAGGCCATTTTCGCAGACCTGCTCGCCTTCGCACACGACGCCGGTGCAAAGGTCGACGCACGCGCCGAGCTGGCACTCTTGCCCGATTGGACAGGTGACGCCATCACAAGCGCCCACGCAGATGCCCGCGCGGCAGGCCTTGCCCTCGGCACACGGCTCCGGCAAGGCGATGCACTTGGGGTCGAGGCAGAAGCCGCGATCGCACTCGAGCGGCTTGCGGCACTGAAACTCACCGGTGTTGCAGGCCGGCACGCAGCTGCCGTGGTCGCACACCTTGCCGACTGGACACAGCTCGTCGCCGTCGTCGACCTGGCCGTCGCAGTCGTTGTCGACGTTGTCGCAGCGCTCGTCGGTCGGCTTGACCACGTCGCGACACTGGCCCGGCTCCTCGTTCTCGCTGCAGTCGGTCTTGCCGAGCGCGCAGGCGCCCATCTTGCCGGTCATGCAGGGCTCGCCGCCGCCCTTACAGACCAGACCCGTGATGTAGAACACGAAGTCGTTGAAGTCGCCGTCGTTGTTGGCCAAAAAGCCGGTCGGCGACACGGGCAAGTCCTCGAAACCCAGGTAATACGAGTTCGGCTCCTTCGTGCCCTCGTAGACGACCGTGGTGATGAAAGGCTCCATCGGCGTGCAGCTGGTGCACTTCTGGTTCAGCTCACGCTGCGAATACTTCGTCTGCGTGCACTGGGCGCCGCCGATCAGTGCAAAACCGATCTGGCCGCCCAAATAGCGGACGTCGTTGCGAATGTCGGCCGCCGTGAACGTCTTGAGCGTCCAGGGGCCGTCGGTGGCGAGCGGAGTGAAGGCCGGACCGCCGTACACCACCGGATCGTCGTTGGGGATGAGCGGGTAGATCTCGTTGGCGGGTGGGGGTGCGCCGCCGCTGGCGACGGCGTTGTACCAACCGAAGGCCAGCTTGCAGCCACCGCCGCGCAACACCAGCGTGCCTGAAAAGCTGCAGAGGGGAGAGAAAGTGGACGGCTCGGTCTTGGCGTCCATCTGGTAGTCGATGTTCTCGCCGCGGTATTGGAACAGCGCCGGCAACGACACGAACTGCCCGGCCATCGGCACGGCCGGTACGGTGTTGGTTGCGTCCATGATCTCCTGCGCCGAAACCGGGCGCGGGATGTTCACCGGCTGCGGCACGTCGGCAGGCGCGGCAGGCTGCGTGAGCTGCGCCTGAGCACTGGGAGCCCAAGTGAGGAGGACACCTACACCGGCGACCCATAACCAACGTGCAGCACGCATCCTGCTGTAGTTTCCGGACCTACCTTTTCAAATCAGTAAATCTATCGAAAACCACACTGGGAGTGGGTGGTCAGGCGTGAAGTCGGCCGTCGGCCAAGGCCACGATGTCGCGATTCTCCAGCACGCGATTGCCGAAACCGCCCTTGATCAGCCGCAGCATGGCCACGCCCAGCTCCTCGGTGGTCGTGACCTGGTTGGGGAACAAACGCTTCAGCATCGGGTAAACGGGACCGACGAAGGCGTAGAGCGCGCGGTACCAGCGCGTTTTGGAGACGACCCCGTGACGCGGCCGGATGAAGCCGGGCCGGAGCATGTAGGCGCGCTCGAACGGCATGGCCAGGAGCGCATTCTCGGTCGCGCCCTTCACGCGCGCCCACATCGATAGCCCGCGCTCGGTGGCGTCGGTACCGCCGCCCGAGACGTAGACGAAGGTCATCTTCGGGTTCAGGCGCTCGAGCGTCTGCGCGATGCGCAACGTGAGATCGTAGGTGACGCGCCGGTAGTCCGCCTCGCTCAGGCCGATGGCCGAGACGCCCAAACAGAACAGGCATGCGTCGTACCCACCCAGCTCGTGATCGAGCATGCTCAAATCACCCACGTCGTCTTGCAGCAGCTCCTTGAGCTTGGGGTGGCGTTGTCCGCTCGGGCTGCGCCCGATGGCCAGCACCGCCGTGACCTCCGCATCGAGCAGGCACTCACGCAGCGCCCCCTGGCCGACCATGCCGCTGGCGCCAAAAAGAATGACCTTCATGAGCCTGGCTCAAACCTGACAACTCCAGGGGCTGTTGTCGAGTCGTGCCGAGCTTTTTACCAAGTTGCCACGGTCAGGGCTACGCGGGCTCGCACGCGCCGGCCATGCTGCAGATGCCGCTCCCGCCAGCGGTGCACGGCTGACCTGGTCGAGGTGTGTGCAAGACATTGCCACCCACGCACGAGTCGGTCGTGCACTCGTTCGCGTCGTCGGCGTCGGCGGGATCCATGACGATGACCTCCTTGCCGTCGCTACACTCCAGGCGCTTGCAGTCGCCGCTGACCTGCAAGGAGTAAGGGCCGTTCGGCAGGTTCTCTTCGACGCACACGCCACCTGCCTGGCACACGGCCCGCTTGCACTTGGTGGAAGCGCGGCAATCAGCAGCCACCATGCATTCGGGACCAGTGCTGCCGCCAGCCGCGCCGCTGTCGCCGCCGCTAGCCTCTCCTGCACTCGTGCTGTGGCCAGCGACGCCCGGCGACGCCCCGCCCGCGGACGAGCCGCTGCCAGCCTTGCCGGCGTCACCCGAGCCTCCCTGGTTCTTACCGCCGGTGGTCGGAAGCCCGGAGCCACCCACGCCAGCGTTTCCGTCAGCGCCGCCCTGACCGTCGCTGGAGCGGAAAGCGCCTCCGCCGCAGGCCTGCGCCAGCAGGAGCGAGGCAGCTATCGCAGAGATCGAGCGGCTACGCATGAGCCACCAGGGTAGCCCAGTCCTGCCATCGCATCACTCCCGGCAGGTCAATTGTAAAGTTGTCTTGACAACTCGCGACCCCGGCGCGAGCCTACCGGGGTGCTGAACCCCGCCTCGCCCCTGCCGCTTTATCAGCAGCTCGCCGAGCAGCTGAGCCGTCAGATCGAGAGCGGCGCGCTGGCAGCGGGCGCTCAGTTGCCGTCCGAGCCGGAGCTATCGCGCCGGCATCGCATCGGGCGGCCCACCGTGCGGCAAGCGACAGAGCTGCTCGTGAAGCGCGGGCTGGTCGAGCGACGGCGCGGCGCCGGCACGTTCGTACGCGCCGAGCCGCGCAAAGTGGATCTGCTCTCTCTCGGCGGCACGCTCTCCAGCTTTCGTGCAGGCGGGGTGGTGCTCAGCACCAAGCTCATCGGCAAGGTCAGCGCGCGCCGCGTGGAGGAAGACGCCGACAACCCGTTTTCCCAGCGTACCGCCTACGTGCTCACGCGACTGGGGCGAGTCGACGATCAGCCGGTGCTGCTCGAGCGGCTGTACTTCGATCCCGAGCACTTCCCGGGCTTCGACACGCTAGCGCTGGCAGGCGCCTCGCTGTCGCGCGTCGTCGAGGAGCGTTATTACATGAGGCCGACGCACGCCGAGCAAAGCTTTCGTGCGCTCTTGCCCGACGACGAGCTGAAGCACCTGCTCGAGCTTTCGGCGCGCACACCGCTGCTCTTGGTCAAGCGCGCGCTATTCTTCCCCACAGCGCCGCGCGCTATCTACTGCGAGCTGTACTGCCGCACGGACGCGCTGGTATTTTCGCAGACGATAGGAACCGAGGTGCCATCATGACCGATTCGATTCGTGCCGAACGCGGCTATTTCCAGGGCTTTGGCGGCGCTTTCGTGCCCGAAACGCTGCAGGCCACCTTCGAAGAGCTGAACCGCGCTTTCGAGGCTGCCCGCGCCGACCCGGCCTTCTGGCGCGAGTACTCGGACCTGATGAGCACCTACTCCTGCCGTCCGACTCCGCTCACCTACGCCGACAACCTGACCCAGCACTTCGGCGGCGCGCAGATCTACATCAAGCGCGAGGACTTGAATCACACCGGCGCGCACAAGGCGAACAACGTGATGGGTCAAGGCTTGCTCGTGAAGCGCATGGGCAAGAAGCGCGTCATCGCCGAGACTGGCGCCGGGCAGCATGGCGTCGCCACCGCGACCATGGCCGCCAAGTTCGGCTTCTCGTGCACCATCTACATGGGGGAGCTGGACGTCGAGCGACAGCGCCCCAACGTGTTCTGGATGGAGCGGCTGGGCGCCACGGTCGTACCGGTGCGCGACGGCTCACGCACGCTCAAGGACGCCATCAACGAAGCCTTCCGCGACTGGGTTTCGAACATGGACGACACACACTACGTGCTCGGCACCGCCTGCGGTCCGCACCCATTTCCCGAAATGGTCACGTACTTCCAGTCCATCATCGGTCAGGAGGCGCGCCGGCAGCTGCTCGAGCGCACGGGACAATTGCCCAAGCGCGTCTACGCTTGCGTCGGCGGCGGCTCGAACGCGATGGGCATTTTCAGCGGGTTTTTATCGGATCCGGGCGTCGAGCTGGTGGGAGTAGAAGCGGGAGGCGACGGGGTCGACACCCGGCGTCACGCCGCACGCCTGTCCAGTCGTGACGCTTCGGTGGGCGTAGCGCAGGGCTACAAAACCTACTTCTTGCAGAACGACGACGGACAGATGAACGAGACGCACAGCGTGGCCGCGGGGCTCGACTACGTCGGCGTTTCGCCGATCCTCGCGCACTTCCACGAAACCAAGCGCGCGCGCTTCGAGGCCGCAACCGACGCCGAGGTGATCGAAGCGCTCAAGCTCACGATGCGCAAGGAAGGTCTGATCCCGGCGCTCGAGTCGTCGCACGCTTTCGCCCAAGCCTTCAAGGAAGTCGGCACGCTGCCCAGCAGCGACATCGTGCTGATCAACCAGTCGGGCCGCGGTGACAAGGACATCTTCACCGTGGCCGATGCCTTCCAGGATCCCAAATGGGAAGAGTTCATTCAACGCAAGGCGGAGAGCTACCGTGCTTGAGCAGTACCTGAAGCAGCGCCGCCAAACGCGCGACATCCTGCTCATGACGCACATCGTCGCGGGCCACCCGTCGTTCGAGACCAGCCTGCGCCTCGTCGAAGCCATGGTGACGGCCGGGGTCGATCTGATCGAGCTACAAATCCCCTTCTCCGAGCCGAGCGCGGATGGCCCGGTGATCCTGCGCGCCAATCAGGAGGCGCTGGCCGCCGGGTCCACGGTCGAGCGCTGTTTCGAGCTGGCCGGGCAGGTGGCGCGCCGCTTCGACGTGCCGTTCCTGTTCATGACCTACTACAACATCCTGTTCAAGCACGGCGTGGCCAGGTTCGCGGCGCGCATGGCCGAGCTCGGGCTGCGCGGTGCGATCGTGCCGGATCTGCCACCCGAAGAAGGCGACGAGTATCTGGCGGCCATGAACGAGCAAGCGCTGGCGCCGATCTTCATCTATTCACCCAACACTCCACCGGCGCGGCTGGCTACGATCGCCGAGCACGCTCGCGGGTTCGTGTATTGCGTCGCGCGCAAGGGCGTCACCGGCAGCGCCACCGCCTTCTCCAGCGAGCTCTCCGAGTATCTCGCTCGCGCTCGCGCCGCCACCAGCCTACCGCTCGCCGTCGGCTTCGGCGTCAAAGACAAGACCGACGTCGCGTTCCTGCGCGGCAAGGCCGACATCGCCGTCGTCGGCAGCGAAACCCTCCGCGTCCTCGAGCGCGGCGGCATCTCCGCCGTCACCCCCTTCCTCGAATCACTACGCTAACGCACGTCTCCCTGATTTTTTCACAGGGCGGTCGGGAGATCGGGAGTCGTGCGAGCGTGAATGGGCGCCGCGCCGATAGGGCGACTGCGTCGCAGCAAGCACCGTTTACCTGGGGCCGGGACGGTGGCTTCTGCGAGGCAAGCTGCGGAGTGGCAGCCCTAGGCGTAGAGGTGCCCGAAGCCCTCTTGTTCCAGAGCGCGGCGGACGGCGGGGCGTGGGAGGACCTGGGAGAGCAGGCGGGCGTAGCGGGGGAGCTCGGCGACGGGTAGCTCGAAGCGGCGGGCCCACAGGAAGAAGACGCTGAGGTAGGAGTCGCACAGGGAGTAGCGGTCGCCGAGCACGAAGCCGCTTTCGGGGAGGCGGGTTTCGACGTGGCGCAGCAGCTCGAAGAAGCGCTGTTTGCCATCGACTTTGAGGGCGGCGACGGCGGCTTCGTCCGACGTGTAGCGCTGCGGGCGAAAGAACGAGATGAAGGCGACGTGGACGGCGCTGGACAGCAGGCTCATCCATTCGTTGGCGCGCGCGCGCTGCAGCGGCTCGCGAGGCAAGAGCTCGAGCGCAGGCGCCTGGTCTGCGATGTAGCCGAGCAGCGCCGGGGTTTCGGTGAGGATGGCATCGGGAGCAACCTCGAGCGCGGGCACGCGACCGAGCGGGTGCACGCGGCGGTAGCTTTCTCTCAGCTGCTGGCCTTCGCGGATCAGGATCGGCTCGAGCCGATAAGGCGCGCCGAGCTCCTCGAGCGCGATGTGGGTGGCCATCGAGACGGCGCCGGGCGAGTAATAGAGCCTGGGTGTGAAGGACATGGGCTTTCGATAGCCAGAAGTGCGTCATGAATGAAGTGAATTGATTTCATGCAACCCATCTAGTTTACTCATACGCATGCAGAGCGGCACGCTGGAGACGCGCGATTTGCGGCTGGTTCTGGCCATCGCCGAAGCGGGCGGGGCCACGCAGGCCGCCAAGGTGCTCCACCTGAGCCAGTCCGCGGTGAGCCACCAGCTGCGCGGGCTGGAGCAGCGCCTGGGGCTACTGCTGTTTCGGCGCGACGGGCGGCGCCTGACGACGACGCCCGCTGCCGAGCACTTGGTCGCGCTGGCGCCGCAGGTGCTCGGGCCGCTGCTGCGAGCCGAGCTGGAGCTGAAGCGCGGGCTGCATCCCGAGCGCATCAAGCTGCGCGTGGGCACGCAGTGCTACACGGCCTACCACTGGCTACCGAAAGCGCTGACGACGCTGGCGGCCGAGCACCCCGAGGTCGAGCTGGTGCTCAGCAGCGACAGCGTCGACGACGCTGCTCACGCCATCGACGAGGGTCGCTTCGACCTCGTGCTGTGCGTCGCGCCTCCCAAGCGGGGCAAGCTGACGCGCGTGCCGCTGTTCGAGGATGAGCTGGTGCTGGCATTGCCGCCGGGTCACGCGCTCGGTCGCAAACCCTACGTGGAAGGGGCAGACCTCGCGGGGCTGACGCTGATCCAAAGCAACATCAGCGAGCTCGAGCGTGAGCGCGTGAAGCGCTTGCTCTTCGGCAGCACCGCGCCCCAGTTGCACGTCATGCGCGTGGCGGTGGCGGAGGCCATGCTGGACTTGGTGCAGGCCGGGCTCGGGGTGAGCATCGTGGCCGGATTCACGCTTTCGCGGCGGGTCGAGCGCGGAGAGCTAATAGCGGTTCGGCTCACGCGCCGCGGCCTGCGCCGGCGCTGGAGCGGGGTGTTCCGAAGTGGCTCGGCCCTGACCGCGGCCAGCCGCACGCTGCTCGGCACGCTCAAGGCGCGCGGATTGCCGCGTAACTAGTTATAATTACTAATTAATTGCGAAGTGCGGTTCCGGCTTGCGGCACTCTGAACGCAGCATCAGGCTGCGCCCGGCATGCTCATTCTGTCCGGTCCGCCCGCGTTCACCCCGGCTCGCCTCGCTCGCAAGCTCGAGCGATTGCAGCGCGACAATCCGGGCATCACGCAAGCCTCGGCGCGCTTCGTTCATTTCGTCGACGCCGGCGGCAGCGAGCTGAGCAACGAGGCCGGGCAGGTGCTCGGGAAGCTGCTCGAGTACGGACCGCGCATCGAGCTCCAGGACGCCGGTGGGCGCGAGCTGGTCGTCGTGCCGCGCATCGGCACCATCTCGCCCTGGTCGACCAAGGCCACCGACATTGCACACAACTGCGGCATCAGCGGGGTCAAGCGCGTCGAGCGCGGCATCGCCTGGCAGCTGGCCGGCAGCATCGCAGACGAGAAAGCCCTGCGCGCCGCGCTGCACGATCGCATGACCGAGTCGCTGCTCGAGCGCCGCGCCGACGCGAGCCAGCTCTTCACGCGCGCCGAGCCGCGACCGCTGTCGCGCATCGACCTCGCCCCCGGCAAGAGCGCGCTGGAAGCCGCCAATCGCCGCCTGGGCCTGGCCCTGGCCGACGACGAAGTCGACTACTTGCTCGAGAGCTACGCCACGCTCGGTCGCAATCCGACGGACGTGGAGCTGATGATGTTCGCGCAAGCCAACAGCGAGCACTGCCGGCACAAGATCTTCAACGCCGACTTCGTGATCGACGGCGAGAAGCGCGAACAGTCGCTGTTCAAGCTGATCAAGATCAGCACCGAAAAGAGCCCCGCCGGTGTGCTGTCGGCCTACAAGGACAACGCCGCGGTGATGGAGGGCCACACCGCCGCGCGCTTTTTGCCGGACCCGCTCACGGGTCGTTACACGTACTCGACCGAGCCGATCGACATTCTGATGAAGGTCGAGACCCACAATCACCCGACCGCAATCTCCCCCTACCCCGGCGCGGCCACGGGCTCGGGCGGCGAGATTCGCGACGAAGGCGCGACGGGCCGCGGCGCCAAGCCGAAGGCGGGCCTGAGCGGTTTCTCGGTCTCCAACCTGCGCTTGCCGGGCGCGCTGCGGCCCTGGGAGGTCGAGTACGGCAAGCCCGGGCGCATCGCCTCGGCGCTCGACATCATGCTGGAAGGTCCGATCGGCGGAGCGGCGTTCAACAACGAGTTCGGCCGACCCAATCTGTGCGGCTACTTCCGCACCTTCGAGCTGTCGGTGCCCGGTCCTGCCGGCCGCGAGGTGCGCGGCTACCACAAGCCGATCATGCTGGCAGGCGGCCTGGGCAACATCCGCCGCGAGCACGTCAAGAAGCAGGAGATCCCCCCGGGCTCGAAGCTGGTCGTGCTCGGCGGCCCGGCCATGCTGATTGGCTTGGGCGGGGGAGCCGCGTCGTCGATGGCGTCGGGCGCGTCGGAAGAGGACTTGGACTTTGCCTCGGTGCAGCGCGACAACGCCGAGATGCAGCGACGCTGCCAGGAGGTGATCGACCGCGCCTGGGCGCTCGGCCCCGACAACCCCATCATCTCGATTCACGACGTCGGAGCCGGCGGGCTCTCGAACGCGCTGCCGGAGCTGGTCAACGACAGCGGACGCGGCGCGAGCTTCTTGCTGCGCGCGATCCCCAGCGACGAGCCTGGCATGTCGCCGCTCGAGATCTGGTGCAACGAGGCTCAGGAGCGTTACGTGCTGGCGATCGCGCCCGAGTCGCTGCCCAAGCTCGAGGAGCTGTGCCGGCGCGAGCGCTGCCCGTACGCGGTGGTCGGCACCGCTACGGCCGAACGTCAGCTGCGCGTGAGCGACGCGCATTTCGCCGAGCAGCCGATCGACATGCCGCTGGACGTGCTGCTCGGCAAGCCGCCCAAGATGACGCGCGTCGCGGAACGCGGGGATTTTCAGCCCGATTCGCTGCAGCACTCGCGCATCGACCTGGGCGAGGCGCTGCTGCGCGTGCTGCGCCTGCCGACGGTGGCCGACAAGACCTTCCTGATCACGATCGGCGATCGCACGGTGGGCGGGCTCTGCAGCCGCGACCAAATGGTCGGACGCTGGCAAGTCCCGGTGGCCGACGCCGCGCTCACTACCAGCGGCTTCCTCAGCTACTGCGGCGAGGCCATGGCCATGGGCGAGCGCACCCCGCTCGCGCTGCTGGATGCCGCCGCGTCGGCCCGCATGGCGGTCGCCGAGGCCATCACCAACATCGCCGCGGCCCCGATCGCGCACCTCTCCGACATCAAGCTGAGCGCCAACTGGATGGCTCCTGCGGGGCACCCGGGCGAAGACGCTCGCCTGTACGCGGCGGTGCAAGCCGTCGGCGCCGAGCTGTGCCCGGAGCTCGGCATCGCCATCCCGGTCGGCAAGGATTCGATGTCGATGCGCACCGTCTGGCGCCAGGGCGACGAAGAGCGCTCCGTGACTGCGCCGCTGTCGCTGATCGTGAGCGCGTTTGCGCCGGCCACCGACGTGCGCCGCGCGCTCACGCCGGAGCTGTCGCGCGCCGACGGCCCGAGCGAGCTGTTGCTCGTCGATCTGGGCCGCGGCAAGAATCGCCTCGGCGGCTCCGCCGTGCTGCAGGTCCACGGCAGCGTCGGCGAGGCGCCGCCGGATCTGGACGATCCGCAGCTTTTGCGCGGATTTTTCGCGGCTATTCAGGAGCTGAACGCCGCGGGCCTACTGCTCGCGTACCACGACCGTTCGGACGGCGGCCTGATCGTCACGTTGCTCGAAATGGCGTTCGCGGCGCGCGCCGGTCTGGCGATTCGGCTCGACACGCTCGGCCCCGACGCGCTGTCGGCGCTCTTTTCCGAGGAGCTAGGCGCGGTCATCCAGGTGCGCGCCAGCGACGTGGCGCGCGCGCGCGAGGTGCTGGCCCAGCAGGGTTTGTCCGAGCTGGTGCACGACGTGGGCACGGTGCTGGACGAGGATCGCATCGAGGTGACCCAGAGCGGCAAGCTGCTGCTGAGCGAAGCGCGCAGCAGCCTGCGCGGCGTTTGGTCCGAGACCACACACGCGCTGCAGCGCTTGCGCGATGACGTCACCTGCGCCGACGAAGAGCAGGCGCTGCGCGTCGACGAAAGCGACGGCGGGCTGCAGTTCAAGCCAAGCTTCGCCATCGACGAAGACGTGGCAGCACCGTTCATCGCGCGCAGCGGCGCGAGCCGGCCGCGCGTGGCGATCCTGCGGGAACAGGGCGTCAACGGGCAGCTGGAGATGGCGGCGGCCTTCGACCGCGCCGGCTTCGCGGCCATCGACGTCCACATGAGCGACCTGCTGGAGGGGCGTAGCTCGCTGAGCGACTTTCAAGGGCTGGCGACGTGCGGTGGCTTCAGCTACGGCGACGTGCTCGGCGCCGGCGGCGGCTGGGCGAAGTCAGCGCTATTTCACGCCCGAACGCGCGCCCAGTTCGCCGAGTTCTTCGCGCGCTCGGGTACCTTCTCGCTGGGCGTGTGCAACGGCTGCCAGATGCTCTCGAACCTGGCCGAGCTGATCCCCGGCGCGCAGGGCTTTCCGCGCTTCGTGCGCAATCGCTCGGAACAGTTCGAGGCGCGGCTCAGCCTGGTGCGCGTGGAGCAAAGTCGCTCGGTGCTGCTGGCCGGCATGGCAGGCTCGCTGCTACCGATCGCGGTGGCCCACGGCGAAGGCCGCGCCGAGTTCGCCGAGCACGATGGCCTTGCTGCTTTCGAGCAGTCGGGGCGCGTGGCGGTTCGCTACGTGGACGGCCAGGGCGAGATCGCTCAGCGCTATCCCCAGAACCCGAACGGCTCACCTGCCGGTATTGCAGCCATCACCAGCGACGACGGGCGCGCGACGCTGATCATGCCGCATCCGGAGCGTGTGTTCCGCAGCGTGCAGTACAGCTGGCGTCCGCGCGAGTGGGCCGAGGACGCGCCCTGGATGCGCCTGTTTCGCAACGCGCGCCTGTTCGTGGGGTAGGCGCGGCTGGCAGCGCCTGGCAACGGTTCCAGCTCCAGCCGAAAAGACGCCTTCGGCTGACGCTCGATACTGGGCTTTTTGCCTGGTGTCGGGGGCAGAATCTTCGCGTAACCCAGGAACCCGCGGCGCCGCCGCGGGTGCGCCGCCGCAGGTAAACGGTCAGCCAAGCGGCGACGCTAGCGAGCGCCCCCAGCGTTTGTTACTTCTGAACGGTCGAATGATCACCGAGTCGCTGGCGGCCGAGCTGGAACAACTTCTCACGCTGAACGAGCTCACGGAGCTAGCGCGCGCCTCGCTCGGTCTCGAGCCCGAGAGCGTGGGCGGCACTGCCGCCAAGGCGTCCTTCGCGCGAGCCCTGGTGCAACGCTGCCTGAAGCTCGATGCAGTGCCGGCGCTGCTCGACGCGGTGGAAGCCACGGGTAAGCGCCTGCCGGAGCCGCTCGTCAAGCTGCGCAGTGACGGCCTCGTGCTCGAGCCAGCGCTCGGGCCCGGCGTGGAGCTGGGCGCGCTGCTGCTGCTCGAGGAGCTCGGCGCTGGGCCAACGGCGCGCGTGTACCGCGCGCGCCTGGACGGCGAGGACGTGCGCCTGCGCGTGCTGCGCAGCACGGTTCGCCGGCGTGATGCCGAGCGCGCGCTGGTGCAGGCGCGGCTGTGCGGCGCGATCGCCCACGCGGCTTTGCCCGACGGCGTGCTTTCGAAGACCATCGAGCACGGCGGCCAGCAGCTGCTGACCGTGTCGCACGACTATGCAGCCGGCGAGACCCTGGCGCAGATCGTCGCGCGCGAAGGTGGTCGGCATCTGAACGTGGTCTTGCCACTGCTGTATGCCGTGGCCGAGCCGCTGGCCACGCTGCACGCCGAAGGACGCGTGCACGGCGCGCTGCACGCCGGCAACGTGCTGGTGACGGATCCCACGCACGCCTCGCCGAAGCTGCGCCTGCTGGATGCCGGCGCAGGCTTGGCGCGCCCGCCCCTTTCCGATCCCGGCGAGCAGCGCTGGGTGGCAGGGCTCGCCCCCGAAGTGGTGCGCGGGCAGCCCGCCACGCCCGCCAGCGACGTTTATGCGTTCGGCGCGCTGTTTCACGAGCTGATCTCGGGCAAGCCTCCGTTCAGCGGGAAAACCGCGGCCGACGTGGCGCTGGGGCACCTGATCGAATCCGCCGAAGCGCTGTCCTTCGTCGCCCCCGGCAACGGCGCGTCGCCCGCCGTGGAGACGCTGGTGCGGACGCTGCTCGAGAAGGCCCCGGAGCGCAGGCCGCGCGACGGTGCCGAGCTGCTCGAAGGGCTGCGCAAGCTGTGGCACGCCTCGCAGCGTCCACCCAGCTTCATCACCGACGAGCGCTTGCCGGAGATGTTCGAGGCGCTCGGACGAGAGCCGAACGACGAGGAAGCAGCCGCCAAGCTCGAGTCGATGCTCGATCTGGGTGCGGATCCGGCGCGCCTTGCCGAAGGCTTCTTCGAGCTCGCCAAGGAGCTGCGCGCGCGTGACGTGGCGAGCGAGCGACGAGCGGTGCCGCGCCTGCTGGCGCGCGCTGCCCGGCTGTTCGAGAAGGCGTCCCAGCACGAGTCGGCCGAAAAGCTATACAAGGGTCTGCTCAAGCTGGAGCCGGAGAACCGCGCCACCGCGAAGGCGCTCGACAAGGTGCGGCGCGCGCTGGGCAAGCACGAGGAGCTGGTCGAATCGCTGCTCGAGCGTAGCGAAAAAGCCTCCAACACGAGCGAGCGTGCCGAATACCTGTTCGCCATCGGCGAGGTATACACGGGCGAGCTGGACGACAAGGAGCAGGCGCTGGTCGCCTTTACCCAAGCCTTTTGCGCCGATCCGAGCGTCGACAACTACGCCGACGCCATCGAGCGCCTGGCGGGCTCGCACTTTCAAGCTTGGGAAGAGGTCCTGGGTCTTTGCCTCGAAGCCGCCGCCGAGGAGCAGTCGACCGAGGCGAAGCAGGATCTGTTCTCGCACATGGCCAGCTGGTACGCCGACAAGGTGTCGCGCCCCGATCTGGCGCTGCCCTGGCTGCAAAAGGTGCTCGAAATCGAGCCTAGCCACGAGCGCTCGCTCGAGTCACTGTCGCAGATTTATCGCAAGGCCCAGCAGTGGGCGGAGCTATCGCAGATCCTGCTCAAGCGCGCCGACGTGGCCGCCCCCAACGTGGCGCGCGACCTGCGCGCCGAGGCGGCAGAGCTCGTCGCGAGCAAGCTCGGCAATACGCAGGCCGCGCTCGAGCTCTACGAGTCGGTGGTGGGCGAGGATCCGGGGCACGCTCGCGGCGCCTCCGGCATGGTCGAGCTCTTGCGCCAGAGCGGCGATGGCAAGCGCGCGCTCGGCGTTTTGTCGGGACGCGCCGCCGCGCTCTCGGGCGCCGAGCGGCACGCGCTGCTGTGCGAGATCGCCGAAGGCTACGAGATCGACATCGATGACCTCGACGCAGCCGAAAAGACCTACCAGCTCGTGCTCGGCGAGGACCCGAAGTCCAGCGACGCGCTGCGCGGGCTGAACCGCATCTACAGCCGCCAGAGTCGCTTTCAAGAGCTAGTTTCGGTATTGCAGCGCGAGGTCGAGCTGGCAGTCACGGCGCGCCAGAAGATCACGCTGCTCGAGCGCATCGCCGGCGTGTGGGACGAAGAGTTTCTGGATCACGAGCAGTCGGCGCTCGCGCTGGAGCAAGTGCTGGCGCTCGATCCCACGCGGATCGACGCGGCGCGCGAGCTGGGGCGGCACTACCGCGTGCTCGATCGCTTCGTGCCGCTGTCGGAGCTCTACCAGCGGCAGCTCGACAAGAGCAGCGACGACGCCTGGCGGCTGGAGGTAGGTCTGGCGCTCGGGCGCGTGCTGAGCAGCGAGCTGGCCGCGCCGCAGCGCGCCATCGAAGCCTACGAGCTGGTGCTTTCGCTGCAGCCCGGGCACAAAGGCGCGCTCGATGCGCTGGCGACGCTGCGCGCGACGGCCGGCGACTCGGAGAGCGCGCTCGACGCCATCGAAGCCCTGGCCGAGGCCGCCCGCACCCCCAGGGAGCGAGCCGAGCAGTACCTACGCGCTGCCGTGCTGCTCGAGGAGCAGGGTGACCTGGAGGCTGCGATCGGGCAGCTGAAGCGCGCCATCGACACGGCGCCCGAGGACGGCGTCGCGCGCGCCAAGCTCAAGACCAAGTACGTGATCATGGGCAACTACGCCGGCGTCGTGGACCTGCTCGAAGGCGAGCTTGAAAACGCCCAGGGCGCGCACCAGCGCTCCAAGTTGGCAGGTCAGATTGCGGTACTCTACCTGAGGCAGCTGCAGGACGTCGAGCGCGCCAGCTCGATGGCGCAGCTGGCGTTTCACCTCGATCCGACCGATCCGGGAGCGCTGCGCGTGCTGGGGCGCATCGCCTACGACGAAGGCCGCTTCGTGGAGGCTGCCAAGCGCCTGGAGCCGGTGATTTCGGTGCTGGAGGGCATGGAGCTCACCGAGTCAGCCGAGGTCGCGCGGCTGTACATCGAGGCGCTGGTCAAGGGCGGCGCGGCCGAGAAGGCCATGGTCATGATCGACGGGCTGCGCCGTTTCTTGAACGACGACGCGCGCGCGATGCTGGCCGTCGCCGAGCTGGCGTCGAAGCACGACGCTCCGGAGCAGGCCTACACCTTGACGCAAGAGCTGCTGCAGCGGCTGGGGCCGACGCTCGGCCTGGGCGATGCAGCGCGGGCCGAACGCCTACGCGGCGAGGCGCTGATCGCGCTGGGGCGCGAAGACGAAGGCATCGTGGCGCTCGAGCGAGCGCTCGACACCGATGGGCGCGACCTGTCACCGCTCGACGGTATCGCCAAGGCGCACTCGGCGCGCGGGCGCTACGACCAGGCGCTAGAAACGCTGTACCGCAAGCTGGAGCGCACGCTCGGCGACGAGCGCAGCAAGCTGCTGATGCAGATCGGCGACCTGGCCGCCACGCGCCTCAAAAACCCCGATTACGCCGCCAAGAGCTACCTGCTGGCGCTGAGCGAGAAGCCCAACGATCGCGACATCCTGACCAAGCTGATGCAGCTCTACGGCGCGGGCAAGGACTGGCCGGCGCTGATTCAAGTCATCACCAAGCTGGCCGAGGTGGTGGACGAAAAGAAGCACAAGGCCAAGTACCTGCACACCGCCAGCATGATCGCTTCACGCGAGCTGGGCGACGCGACGCTGGCCCGCCAATTGCTCGAGCGCTCGCTCGAGTTCGACTCGTCGCTGACGCCCGCGCTCGACGAGGCGCTGGTGCAGCGCCAGAAGGCGCGCGATTGGGAGGGCGTCAAGGAGCTGCTCAAGCTACGCGTCACGCACGCACAAGACGCCGACGACCGCGAGCTATTGCTCACCGCGCTCTGGCAACTGGCGGACGTCTACGAGCGGCAGCTCAAGCGCCCGGAGCAGGCCATCGCTGTCTGCACCTCGGCGCATCAGCTGGAGCCGGAGAACACGCGCTGGGCGGAGCGCCTGGCGCGGCTTTACGCCGAAGACGCCGGAGGCTCGTTCGCGGAATCGGTGCCGCTGCTCGGCGAGTGGGTCGAGCGCGATCCCTACCAAAGCGAGCCGTATCAGCTGCTGCGCCGCGTCTATACCGGTGTGCGGCACGCCGACGGCGCCTGGAGCGCCTGCCAGGCGCTGCACGTGCTCGGTCGCGCCGAGCCCGACGAGGAGCGCTTTTACGGGCGTCTGCGCAACGGGGAGCCGCAGCCCGCTCAGGACAGCGTGGCGCTGTCGGATTGGCCCGAGTACATCCTGCCCGTCGAGCACGATCCGGCGGTCACCGCGCTGATGGCGCTGATCGAGCCCTTGGCGCTCGCCGCGCGCGGTCGCAATATCGAAGCCTACGGCCTGACGCCCGAGCACCTGCTGAGCGCCGAGACCTACCCGCATGGGCTGATGCAAGCCATCGCGACAGCGGCAGATGCGCTGGGCGTGCCTGAGCCGGCGGTGTTCCAGAATCAGCAGGACGCCGGCGTGCTCACCTTCCTGCCCACGACGCCGCCTTCGATCGCGCTCGGCGCCGGCGCGTTCGGCTCGGACTTGCCGCTCGTCACCACGGCCTTCGTGGCGGGCCGCAGCCTTGCCTATTTCGTGCCGGGCTTCTTCTTACGCCAAGTGCTCAGCAACATGACGGCGCTCAAGAGCTGGGTGTTCGCAGCGATCCGGCTGGTGAAGCCGAAATTCCCGGTGTCGGGCGAGCTCGAGCCGCTCGTCAATCAGGCCACGCGCGAGCTTTCGCTCACGCCGCTGCCAGCGCGCCAACGCGAGCAATTGACCGACGTGGTCTCCAGGCTGCTGCGCTCCGCCGATTCGCTGGACCTGAAGAAATGGGCGCACTCCGTCGACTACGCGGCTGACCGCGCGGGGCTGGTGATGTGCCAGGACCTGGAGCACGCGGTCACGCTGATCAAGAGCATTCCGGGCGAAGAGGGCGCGCCCGCCGTGAACATGCGCGTCGAAAAGCTGGTCACCTATTCGGTGAGCACCGCCCATTTGACCCTCCGCGAACGCCTAGGCACCGGCGTCGGCACGTAAAGGGCCCGCAGACAGAAAGTTATCGACCCTTCACCGCCGTGTACTTTTTCTGAGCCGCGGACGTTGACTTGATGCACCTAGATTGCTGGAGAGTTGCAGCAATGCAGTCCAACCCGAACTTTCGCAGCGCGCCGTTGTGGCTGCTGGTGGCAGCGCTCGGGGCTTGCACCGGCAACATCGAAGGCGACGCGCCGCCGGCAGCGCTGGCCATGGCGCCGGCGGGCGGCGGCGCCTCGTCCCTGGCCGGCGGACCCGCGCTGTTGGCTGGCGGCAGCAGCGGCAGCGCTGGCGGCGGCTCGGCGTCGATCAGCGCGCCAGAGCCAGCGCCCTGGTCCGGCATGCTCGGTAGCTGGTGCGGGCCCGGTGACGACTCGACGCTGTGGCTCGTGGCGGGACCGCAGCAGCCGCCGACCAGCTCATGTGAGCTGGCCAGCAGCAAGCTGTATCCAGACAATGCCGATGGCATCAGGGGCTTCGAGGACACGGCGGACGGGCTCACGCTCGAGCTCGATCGGGCGCTGCTAGCGGCCCTCCCCGCGCTGCAGACAGCCCCGGCTCGCTATTGCCAGAACGCTAGCTGCAGCGACGTGCAGGTCTCGCTCACGCTCGAGAGCTACACGGAAGGCCAGGGCGCGAAGGGCAGCTGGTCCTTCACGCTGCCCGGGCAAGCGGAGCTGAAAGGGCGCCTCGAAGCCAGCTGGTGCGGCTGGGACGACCTGTTGCCGGCACACCCGGAAGGCGAGCGCCTGGCGCGCGACATTCGCATCCGCGAGCTGTCGGTCTATCAGGGGGTCAAAGTGCCGATCGTGCGGGACATGCTGGCAGTCGCGCAGCGCAACGCCGACCTGGTGCAAGACCGTGAGGCGATGGTGCGGGTGTTCGTCGAGCCGCAGAGCGGCTTTCAGAGCCGCGAGCTGCTGGCTCGCCTGACCCTGCAGGACGAAGGCGCCGCGCCGCGCCGCTTCGAAGCCAATGTGAGCGTGAGCGGAGCGTCGCGCGAGGACGACGGCTCCACCACGTTCAACATCCCGCTGCCCAAAGACGCGTTCAAACAGGGCACGCAGTACTCGCTCGAGCTGCGTGAGATCTCGAAATGCACGCCGCTCCCGGGTACGCCCGTCGGCGCGCGCTTCCCGGAAACGGGCCTCGCCGCCGTCGGCGCGCGCGCCACCGGCCCGGTCAAGGTCATGCTGGTGCCGGTGCGCTACGAGGCCGACGGCTCGGGACGGCTGCCCGACACCTCGCCGGAGCAGCTCGCGAAGATGACCGCGCGCCTGTACTCGATGTACCCGACCAGTGGCGTGGTGCTGAGCATGCACGACGTGGTGGGCACCAGCCGCACCGACCTCGAGGACATGCTGGACCAAATGCGCCAGCTGCGCGATACCGATGAGCCGCCGAGCGATCTCGCGTACTACGGCCTGGTGCGGCAGGCCGAGACCTTCCGCGAGTATTGCCAGGGCAGCTGCACCACTGGCATCGCCGGCTTCGGCAGTCAGGACGGCGCGGCGACCGCCGGCATGGGCATCGGCTACCCCGACACGGCCGTCGGCACCTTCGTGCACGAGCTGGGGCACGTCTATCGCCGGCCGCACGCGCCCTGCGGCGGCGCCGCGGGTGCCGACGAGCAGTACCCCTACCCCGAAGGCAAGCTGGGCAGCTGGGGCTTCGACTTCCAGACGCGCGAGCTATTCGACCCGGCAACGCACGTCGATTTCATGAGCTATTGCTCACCGGAGTGGATCAGCGACTACAACTACCAGCAGCTCCTCGAGCGCATCGTGGTCGTGAATGGCAGCGCCGTGCAGCGGCGCGTGGCGGCTCCGGGGCCGCGCCGCGTGTATCGGACGCTGATGGTCGACGCGCGCGGCCAAACGCGCTGGGGGCTCGAGCTACGGCCGCGCTTCGCCCCGCCGGGCGACACGCTCACCATCGACGTGCTCGACGAGGCAGGTTCGACGATCACGCAAGTAACCGCCTACCAAGAGGACAACGGCGACGGCCGACGCAGCCTATTCATCCCGGCGCCGAGCCCCGGCTGGCACGCCGTGCGCGCGCCAGGCCTGCCCGCCATCGACTACGCCGGCACCACCGACAACGTCCCCTTCACCCGCTAGCAGTCTCGAGATCTTACAGGGACCGAGCGAGGTAGGCGTCGTACTCGGGGATGGGGGGCGTCTCGCGTGCGAGCTGCTCGAGCTGCTGCACCATTGGAAGCGCGAACAGGGCTTGCGAATAGGCCTGGGCCTCGAGCGGGAGCGCCACGCCGTAGGTGCGAAAGCGTGTGGCGACGGGGAAGAACATGCAGTCGGCGATGCTGAAATCCCCGAGTAAAAACGGGCCTCCGGAGCTCGTGAGCGACGCCCGCCAAATGTCCAGCACCCGCGCGATGTCCGCGTCGATCGCGGGGCTCTTGGGCGTCTGAAGCGCTCTGGCCCGCAGATTCATCGTCATTGCCTCGCGCAGCGCCGCAAAGCTGCTGTGCATCTCGCAGGAGATGGCGCGCCCGCGAGCGCGCAGCTGAGCATCGGCAGGCCACAGCCGCGCCGCCGGAGCAAGCTCGGCCACGTACTCGCAGATGGCGAGCGACTCATGAATGCTGAGCGAGCCATCGACCAGAATCGGCACCTTGCCAGCGCCTGAAAACGCCAAGATGCGCTCACGCCAATCGGACTGAGTCTTGAGCCAGACGTCGTGAAGCTTGAACGGCAAGCCAGCGTGCATGAGCGCCAGCCAAGGCCGTACGCTCCACGACGAGTAGTTGAGATTCGCGCACACCAAACGCAACATTTTCGACTCCTGGCGCACATACTACCTTGCTTGCGCCCATCGAAACCAAGCATTGTGAGGATGGATTGGATAAGTAATGCGCAAGATCTTCGCGTCCTGATGAGCGAGTGAGCTGGTGCTCAGGGCGCGGTCGGCAGCGGGCAACCCTGGCTGCCGACGCGCAGGCGCTCGTGCACGCCGCTGCAGCTCTGGCTCGGATCGTCGTTGATGCCGGCCACGATCGCACCGCACGGAAAGGCGCCGCTGCCAGGCTCCCAGAGCGGCTCGCTCGTGAGCGTGCCGCCCTGGTAACGCCGCACCACGTTGGCCCCGATGTCGCCCTCGGCACCGGCGGCCGCGCGTAGCGCGCTACGGGGCGGCAAGTACGCCACGCAGCTGTCGTCGCCGGCCGCCGTGACCGGTAGCAGCACGTTGTCGTCCGCCGGTGAAAACGCCACCGCTTCGATCGAGGGCGCTTGCGCGGCACAGTGATCGAACGACCACTCGTCGGCGGCCTCCGCCCAAAACGCGACGCCCGAGTAGGCGCGCACCAGCGAGCGCGCGGCGCTGGCTGCGAACACCAGGCCGGCGTTGGGCGCGCCGCGCAGGATGCGCAGCCCGTTGATCGTGTCCACGGCCGTGACGTTGTCGACCCGAGTGCCTGGGGCAGCATCCACCCAGAAGCCGGTCGCAGCCTGCAGCGCGACGCCGTTGACGATCAGCGTATCGGAAACGATGCGCTCGGGACGATCGCAGGGCGTGGCGGCGTCGCAGCGGGATTCCACCCGAAAGCCTTGCCCGAGCGCGTCTCGCACCAAATTGCCGAACAGCCGCGCCCCGCTGACCGGATACTGCGCCGGGTCGGTGTAGGAGGAGCCCACCGCCCGCCCCACGACGCTGAAGCCGGTCCCGACCACCTCGGCCACGTTGTTCTCGAGCAGCGACGACGACGACTCCTCGACCTGGATTGCCACTTCGCCGCGCGTCGGCTCGTCGTTGCTGGCGACTTTGCTAGCGCTGGTCGCGAAGCGCGAGTGCAAGTAGTTGCGACGAAAGGTGACGCGGTTGGTGCGCACCGCCTCGAAGGCGTTGTGGAAAAAATCGTATGCCTCGCACTCCTCGACCAACACGGAGGAGGCTTCCAGCACCCGCAGCACGTGCGAGTGCCGCTCTCGGTTGGGGCGCATCAAGATCAGCCGTCGCAGCGTGAGGTCGTGCCCGCCCTGAATCATCGCCACGCTGCCAACGTCCACGCCTTGCGGCACGTTTGCATCATGCGCGCTCTGCAGTACGAGCCCCTCGACCACCCAGTGGGCGCAGCCGACCAGCCGCAGCGGCGACGCGGCGCCGTCCCCTCGCAGGATTGCGCCGCGTTCGTGCTCGGCGCGCACCGTGATCGGCGCGTCCGCTCGACCTTCGCGTGCGGCGCCCGCGCAGTCCACGTCCAGTAGCCCCGTCGTCGACAGCAGGTATTCTCCGCTTTGGAGCAGCAACGTTTGGCCAGGGCGCAGTCGCTCGCTGGCGCGGCTCAAGCTCAGCCACGGTCGTTCGCGAGTGCCCGGGTTGGCGTCGTCGCCATCGGGGGCCGCGTAATACAGCAGCGGCACGTCCTTGCCGATCGGCACGTCGTCGTTGCCGAAGCGGCAGCCGCTCGACAGCAGCGCCACGAGCGACAGGCTGGCGCAGGGCCGGCGCAGCGCACGGCTAGTTGCAGGCGGCCTGGACACGGGCCGTAGCGGGGGCGTTCGGGTATTGCTGAACGAAACGCTCGGCGGCAGCGCGCGCCTTGTCGATACGACCGGCGGCGCACAGGGCGAAGACTCGCGCCGCATCGGCCTCGGCGCGCAGCATGCCGCTCGCGAAGCGTCGATCGTAGCTGTCGAGCTTGGCCAGCGCCTCGCCCGGGCGACCGCCGCGGAGCGACACCTGCACGTCGGCCAGCAGCGCTGCCTCGTCTTGCAAGCGCAGGGTGGGCGGCTTGCTCGGGCGAGCCGCCGGCGGGGCAGGCACGCTCGAGGGCGGCGGGGCGGCCTCCGCGACTGGAGCCAGCGGCGCGGGCGGCGGCGGCGCCCGGTGGGCGACCGCGCTCGGCGCAGGTGGGCTCTGCTCCGGCAGGGCCCAATAGCCGGCAACGCCTGTCGCCAACGCACCGGCCGCTAGCAGCCCCTTGACCACACCGCTCGCGCCGGCTGCCTTCCAACCTGCAGCCGTTCCGACGGACGCGGCTGCTGCCTCGGCAGCGATGCGAGCCGAAACCGCGCCGTGCAGGCTGAGCAGCTGAGCCGCCGACGGATCACTGCTGGAGCGGGCCAGATCCACCAGGCGATGCGCTTTGCGCTCGAGCCCGCTCATTTCGCGTCGGACTCCCCGAGCAGCGCAGCCAGCTCGGTCTCGAAGGCGCGACGCGCGGCGCGCAGCCGCGAATAGGCGGTGTTGAGGTTGATATCGAGCGCTTCGGCAGCCTCCGCCACGCTCGTCTGCTCGAGGTCGACCATGATCAAGAGCGCACGCCTCTCGTCGCTGAGCTGCTCCAGCACTCGCTGCAGCAACTCGTTCGCCTGCCGCTGGAGCGTGCGCTCGAATGGCCCGTCGTAAACGGGCGCCGAGAGTACGTCGCCGAGCTCGACAGCGATCGGCGACTCGCGCGATGCCAGACCGTGCGCCTTGCGACGGTGCCTGGCCGCGACGCGCAGCACGATGCCGAAGATCCAGGTACGCAGCGTGGAGCGGCCTTCGAAATCGGGCAGTCTGCGGTGAACGACGAGAAAGACATCTTGCGCGGCGTCCTCGAGCACTGCCTCGGGTACGCCGAGGCGACGCAGATTGCGCCAGACCAGCTTGGCGCAGCTTTCGTACACCTCCGCAAATGCGGGCGGTGACGACGGCCGCGTCTCGAACGATCCGACGCTTTCGGGTTGGGACAAGGCTCGCGATGCCGCTACCGAAAATGCGGTGGCGACGTCGCTCGAGGATATCAGTGCAAGCGTCGTGAGGATTCCGTGATCTGACGCAACTTTCGAATCTTCGATGGGTCGCTCGATTCAAAATTCCAGTGCGAGCCCGGTGCGCGCAAACGGCGAAACCACTGGGATCTCATACACATCACCCACCCCCTGCAGGACGAAGGTCGGATGGAAGGGCCGGACGACCAGGCCCACATCGAGCACGGCGGACAGCCACGACGTGGCGCGCAGCCTGCCGCGGAGCGCCGCCTGGCCGCCCAGGATCAGCACGCTGCCGCGGTCGGGATTGCTGACTCCGAAAGCGGTGGCCGTGAGGTACTCGAGGCGGGCGCCCGCGCAGCCTTCGAGCGCGACCGGCCTTGGTAACATTACCGCATAGCAACCGAGCAGCTCGCCCGTGAAAAGGCGTAGCTCGGCACCCACCTTGGGTCGCTCCGGAGCCGTCACCCGGCCGGTTTGGGAAAGCACGCCTCCCAGCTCGACGCCGAAACGCCGATAGCGCATGCCGATCCCGATCCCCGCGAACCCCGAAGGCTCGCCGAGCATGCGCAGCAGCACCCCCACGGAGCCGTGGACGTATCCGAGCAGCTCGCGCGGGGGCGGAGGCGCTTTGGCGGGCGGAGGCGCTTTGGCGGGCGGAGGCGGCGGCTCGGGGCCGTGCTCGGCATCGAGACTCGCCTCGGGATCCACCGAGAGCGCGATCACGACCGAGCTGGCGAGCGCGATCGCATCGCAGGATTCACCCTCCAGCCGCTTCTTGCCGCCGCCGGTCGCCGCGCGCGTTTCCAGCTCCGCCACGTAGCGTTTGGCCCCCTCGCGCCGCACCGTGACCGACACCTCGAACGGCTCGAGCGCGTGCGGGCTCCCCCCCAAAAGTCGCAGTACTTTGGCCTGAACCGCCTCTCCACGCTCACAGTCGTCCGGTCCGCTCCAGCGGATCACCAGGCCCGCTGCTGGAGCTGGAGGCTCGCTCTGAGCGCGCGCATGCGCAGACCACAGGGACCCGAGGAGAGCCGCCGTGGCACAGCGCAACGCGAATGGGACGGCGTGGCGAGGCAACTCCCATTGCTTAAGCGGTGCGCACGCGTTCCGTCAAGCGCGTGCTCGAACGTCGCGCGTCGCTGGCTAGCGGGCTACCGGCAGCCGGCGACTGCGAAACTCGATCGGCTGGCGCTGTCGATCGACGACGCTCCCGGCGCCGCCGTCGGCACCCAGCGGCTCGGCGCGAGCTGTCTGCGCATCCCAAGCCGCAAAGTCGGGCGGCAGTGCGCCTGGCAGCGCTGGTTGAGCCGTCCGCTCGAGCAACTGAAAGTCGTGCCGTGCGTGGAGCTGGAGCGGCAAGCCGCGCTCGGGGCCGTGCTCGGCGAACCAGGCGCGAGCGCGCTGCACGTTGCCGATCAGCACCTGGTGCTGCGGATCGCGCCGCGCCGCGCTCATGAAGTGAGCTTGCATGGCCGGGATGTCGCCCTGCGCCAGCGCCGTGCACGCGAGCAAATTGAAGCAAAGACCCGGCGCCGGGTGAGCGAGGTCGAGCGCCCGCTGCGCGTGCTCGCGAGCTGCTTCGATGTCGCCGTCGCGATAGTGCGCGGCCGCCAGATCCAGGTGCGCCGGGGCGTGATCGCCGAGCCGGCTCAGGATGCCGCGACAATCGTCGACGCCCTCCAAGTAGCCTTCCTGCAGGCCCTTGTTGCGCGCGAACCATTCGTTCATCAGCGCCGTGTCGGCTTCGGAAGCGTCGTACGGCACCTTCAGCTCCTGAAAGTCTTCCGTGAAGTAGCGCTCGCGATCCAGCCAGCCGGCGCGTTCGGCATCCTGAAAGTCATGCGTGCCGGGGAACACCGACAGGCAAGAAAAAATGTACTGGTGCGGTTTGGCACGCTTCAGAAAGTCGAGCGTCTCGCGGAACGTTTCGGCGGTCTCACCACGATTGCCGAGCATCATGTAGAAGCGCACGTGCACGCCGTAGCGCTTGGCCATCTCGGCCGCGGCGATGATCTCGTCGACCGTGATCTTCTTGTGAATCTTCTCCAGGATTTGCGCGGACCCGGTCTCGACTCCCAGGCTGAGTCGCTGGCAGCCGGCCAGGCGCATCTCGTGCAGTAGCTCTTCGTTCAGGACGTCGACGCGCGTGTCGCAGCTCCACAAGAACTTCAGCTTGCGCTCACGGATGCCGCGGCACAGCTCCAGCACGCGCTTCTTGTTGGTGGTGAAGGTGTCGTCCTTGATCTGGAGCATCTTGACGGGCGCGCGCTCGATGGCCTGCTCCAGAGCGTCGAGCACGTAGGGCACCGATTGACCGCGGAAGCCGCGCCCCCAGCTGCTCTCGGCCCCGCAGAAGGTGCAGGCCCAGGGGCAGCCACGCGAGGTCATGAAGATGTGAGTGTCGAAGTAGGCGTGCGGTGAAGCGAGCGTGTCCAGGTTTTGGATCGAGTCGCGCGAGCTGGCTTGCACCACGTCGCTGCCTTCGCGATACCAGGTACCGGCCACGCCCTTGGTCGAGGCGCCCGCCTGCAGCCGCTCCACGAGCTCCATGAAGCTGCCCTCGCTCTCACCGGCGCACAGCGTGTCGATCTCGGCGTAGTGCCGCATCACCTCGCGCGGCAGCGGAGTCGCGTGCGGACCGCCGACCACGATGTGCGCGCCGGGGTGGCGCTTGCGGATCTCCTTCACCGTCAGCCCGACGCCGCGCCGATTGGCCGTCCAACACGACAGCGCGAACACGTCGGCGTCGAGCGCGGCCACCGCCTGCTCGACCTCGCTCCAGGCGAAGCCCGACAGGTTGAAGACCTTGACCTGGTGCCCAGCCCGCAGCGCTTGCGCGCCCAGGCTCAGCAGCCCGTAGGGCGTCTGGAAGAAGTCGGCGTCGAGATCGCCCTCACGATAGTCCGAGGGCGGCCCACCTTCGGACGGCGGCAGCCGAGCCTCGCCCGGGGCAGGGATTTTCCAGGGCGGCGGGTAGAGCAGCGCGATCCGCATCCGGACGGCACCTTCGCACCGCCCGGATGTCGAGGCAAACGCCTCGCGTTATTGGACGACTTGGCGGCGCCGGCAGGCTGCCGTGCAGCTGAGGCTACCGCCGGGACCGTCGTCGCACTGCTCGCCGTCTTGCTTCTCGCCGTCGCCGCAGCGCGGGGCAAAGGTGCAATCGGCGTTGCAGGTGCCGTAGTCGCCGGTGTTGGCGTCGGTGCCCAGGTCGCACTGCTCCGGACCGTTGCGGGTCGCGTCGCCGCAATACGGCGCCGGCTCGCAGTCGTAGCTGCAACCACCGGCCGCCGCGGCATACGACACGTTCTCGTCTCCCAAGTCGCACAGCTCGGGACCGTCCGCTTCGCCGTCGCCGCAGTACGGACCGAATTCGCACTTGGTGGTGCAGCCCTCGTAGGCGTCGTCATCGTTGGCATCGCCGTTGTCGCACAGCTCGAAGCTGGCCTGGACGCTGCCGTCGCCGCAGGAGGGCGGAGGCGTGCAGCCGATGCCGCACGACTCGTCGTCGAACTTGTAGTCGTCGTTGTTGAAGCCGTTGTCGCACGCTTCCTGATGGTCGGTCTGGATGACGGCGTCACCGCAATGCGGCCCGAGGTCGCAGGTTGCGTTGCAGCCGTCGTAGCCGCCGGTGTTCGCCAGAGCGCCGTCGTCGCATTCCTCGTACGGAGTCTGCGCGGTGCCATCGCCGCAGCGCGGCCCGAACTCGCACATGTTGGTGCAGCCGCCGTAGGCGTTCGAGTAGAACTGACCGTAGTCGCACGACTCGTTCGCTTGCTTGAGTCCGTCGCCGCAGCCCGGCACCTTCTTGCAGGTGGCGTCGCAGGCAGCGCCGGCGGTGCCGTTCTCGGCGCTGCCGAGGTCACATTCCTCGGTGCCGTTGGGGATGGCGTCGCCGCAATGCGGGCCGAGCTTGCAATCGAAGCCGCACGACGTCGGGCCGTACTCCTTGCCGTTCAACACGCCGCGGTCGCAGAATTCCGTACCGTTCTTGGCACCGTCACCGCAGTAGCCGCCGAGCTGGCAGGTCGCGGTGCAGCCGCCATAGGCGCCGGTGTTCATCGAGGTGCCCTTGTCGCACTTTTCGTTTTGACCGGCCTGCGTCGTTCCGTCACCGCAGCTCGCCGGCAGCTTGCAGCCGGGCGCGCACGCCCCGACAGGAGTGGCGGCCGTGCGGTACAACGTGATGTTGCTGCCGTCGTCGCATGCCTCGCCGGTCTGCCTCGTGCCGTCGCCGCAAAACGCGTAGGCGTTGCAGCTGGTGTTGCAGCGACCCGAGACACCATCCTGGTTGCCGCCCGCCCCCGTGCCCTGGTCGCACACCTCGCCTGGCACCACTTCGCCATCGCCGCAGATGGGCGTGCAGCTGGAGCGCTGGGGCAAGAAGCCATTGAGCGTGAGCTGGAAGTTCGAGGCGGTGGTGTGGCGTTCGGCGTGGAACAGCACGATTTCGTAGGTGCGGCCCCTGGTCAGGCCGAAGCGGGTGTCGGTGTCGTCAGCCAGCTCGGCGGCAGTCAAGCAGCCGTTGAGCGGCGCCAAGTTATCCTGGTTGTGCACCGAGCAGCCGCTGTCGCCGCCACTGTCGGCGGCGCCGACACGGCCGTCGTCGCCCAGCACGACGCGACCATACTGCTGGCCGTGCACGCCACCCAAGTCGACGGCGAGGCGACCGTTGATGAATACCCAAACGTCGTCGTCGCCGTAGAAGGTGAGAGTTTCGCCGCCGTTGTACTGAAAGAAGTAACGCAGCTCACTCGTGAAGTGGAAGTTATGACCTTCGCAAGCGCCGCCGGCGGCGCAACATGCTGGGTCTGGGTTGAGCTCGGCGCAGACCAGCCCGAACGCACCTGCAGCGGTGTCGAGAGGAAAGTGTGAGGTGCTGCTGTATTGGTAGACATCCGAGGCGGCGCCACCTTGCTGGTTGAGCGTCAAAGTGCTCGGGATCGCCGTCTGTTGAATGACGCCGTTGGTGCCTGCCAGGTTGGCGGCGTTGGTGTCGCGGTACCAAAGCGCGTAGCTTTGGTGGCTCGTGATACGCCCCTCGTTGTTGGTGCGGTGATAGACAGGCTTGCCCTCGGTGTCGAGGCGGGCACACTGGTTCGCACCGCAGACAACACCCGCTGCGGTGTTACAAGCAGCGTTAGCGTCGCGAGTACAGACGGGCCCAGGCATGCCGAGCTGCTCCGGATTGGGTTGCCACTGGAAGTCGGGGTGCCCGCCGCCGCCCACGACGTTACGCGCCTTGAAGTCGCGGTACGTGACCTTCATCTGGATCGACGTCGGTCGGCTGTTGATCAAGGTGCAGGTAAAGCGGTCGTCGAGCTGACAAGTCGAGGTGCAACCGTCGTCCTCGTCGATGTTGCCGTCGTCGCATTCCTCGCCCGTGTCGGCGTTGATCATACCGTCGCCGCAAGAAGTGACCACGGTCGGGTTCGGCCCCGGGGTGATGGTCGGCTCCTTCTGGCAGGTCGCGCCGCAGCCGTCACCGGCAACCGGCTGGCAGCTGGGGACGATCGGGCCGGCCCCGCCGTCGGGATCCACGCAGGTGGTCACGCTGGTGCAGGCGACACCCTTGTTGGTGGCGTTGACACAGACGCCGCCGTCGTCGCAGCGCTCGCCCTTGTCGACGACTTTGTCGCCGCAAATGGCGGCCGTGCAAGCGCCAACAGGCGGACACTTGAAGCCCGGCTCGACGAAGCAGCCGCGGTTGCAACCGTCGCCGTTGTTGTTGTTGCTGTCGTCACACTCTTCGGCGCCGACCTTGATGCCATCGCCGCAGCGAGCAATGCATGCGGCTCCCGGGGTCGGGCAAGCCCAACCGGCGGTCAGCACGCAGCTCACGCAGCCCGCGCCATTGGCGCCATCGTCACATTGCTCACCCGGCTGAATGACGCCGTCGCCGCAAACGGGCCTGAAGCAGGTCGTGTCCGCCGCCGTGAGGCCGACGCAAGTATAGCCGGTCAGGGCCTTGCAGTTGGCGCCGCAACCGGCGTGGGGGACGCCAGGGATGGGCGGATTTTCGCACTGCTCGCCGAGCGACAGGTCGACGTTGCCGTCGCCGCAGCGCGGGTTCTCGAAGCAGAAGCCCGGTTGCGGGCAGGTCCAGCCAGCTGTGACCTGACAGGTAGCGCTGCAACCGGGGATGCTCTTCGGCTCGCAGCCTTCGCCCTCCTCGACCGTGCCGTTGCCGCAGACGGCCGGGATCGTGGTCGGGGTGAAGCTCTTGCAGCCCGCCTTGCAGCCATTGGTGCCCGGGGGATCGCAGACCTCGCCCGGATCCAGGGTGCCGTTGCCGCACGCGATCGTGGACGTGCAGACGCTGGTCTGGTGGGCAGGAGTCGTACAGCCGAAGTACGGCTCGACCGTGCAGCCCGACGAGCAGCCGTCGCCGCTCACGCGAGCGCCGTCGTCGCAGAGCTCGCCCTTCTCGACCCGGCCGTCGCCGCAGATGGGCTGACAGCCCGCGGTGTTGCAGCGCCAGCCCTGACGCACCTCGCAGGTGTCGTCGCAGCCGTCGTCCGGCAAGCTCGTGCCGTCGTCGCAGGCTTCGTCCGGGGTGCGGACGCCGTCGCCGCACACGAGCTCGACGCAGTCAGTGCCGGGCGTGGAGCAGAAGAAGCCGCTCTCGAGCTGGCACGCCGCGTCGCAACCATCAGCCGCGTCGGCGTTGCCGTCGTCGCACTGCTCGCCGCGCTCGCGCGCGCCGTTGCCGCACACCGACACGGCCACGCACTCTTTGCCGGGGCGCACGCAGACGAAGCCGTCCTCGACGGTGGCGCAGTCCGCGCTACAGCCGTCGCCATCGTCGGTGTTGCCGTCATCGCAAACTTCGTCGCCCTCGAGCACGCCGCTCCCGCAGATCACGACCTGCACGCAGGGCTCGCCGATCTCCGAGCAATCGAAGTCGAGATCCACTTCAGTGCAGTCGGCCGAACAGCCATCATCGTCGTCGGTGTTGCCGTCGTCGCAGAATTCGCCCGGCTCGAGCTCCTGGTTGCCGCAGACGTAGTCGCTCTGCCCCATGGCGCCGCTGCCGCCTTCGCCGTTGCCCTCGGTGCCACCGGTGGGGAGGTTCAGCGAGCCGGCCTTGCCGGCTTGCGAAGAGCCGGTGCCACCGCTGTCGGTTCCGCCGTTTTGGCCCCCGGGGTCGACGCCCGAAACCTCTGGGTTGCCGCCGCAACCGGTTTGCGCGGCCAACCACACTCCCATGACACCGAACAGACGAAAGGACGACCAGCTCATCGAGCTACCTCAGAGGGTGAAGCAAACAACCGGGAGTCGGCTCGCACACTTCGCGCGAACCGCTCAGGAAAGAGACATGACAAGATGACACGAATACTCCGCCGACGCTCATCATCTCAAATAATTTCAGAGCGAGGTTAGGCTTTCAGTGTCTCGCGTGCGCGACCGCACTTCATGGTCAGTAAAACGGCAAGGAGGCGGGTGCGCCTTCACTACATGTAAGTGATTTGGGCAAACGCGAGGCGAGGCGGATCCAACGTCTGGCTCGTAGCGAAGGGGGCGTGTGGCGATACTGGCTCCAATGGCTGGTTCGCGGCGGTGCGGGCGTTCGTTGCAGCCACGGTCGAGGAGTTTGGGGTGTCGTCTTGTGGACGGTTGGAGGGGCTAGCCCAAGTGCGTTGTTGTGTGCGTTCGTCAGGTGAGCTCAGCCCGAGATCACTGTGGGCGGAATGCGAGTGCGCGCCGGGCGGATGTGCGGGTGGCTACCCCTAGGCTGGTCACCCTGAGAGGTGAGGCGGCGGGATGCGAGCTAGGGGAGGCGGCGGTAGGTGGCGGCGACGAAG
>DATDEV010000218.1:0-22792 GCA_036522995.1 Polyangiaceae bacterium | reverse complement strand
TTCCCCCTTCCTGTTCAATCCCTCTCGCCGCGCATCACCTCACGACTTCGTCGCGTCTCGCGCGGAGACGTCTGGTGCGCCCCAAAAGAAACTCCCCGCCTCCCCGCCTCCCTGTTGATTCTAGCGGGCAGGGCGACCGGGTGCCGTACGGCAGTTTCTGCGAGTCGGGCTGCGAGGTGGCAGCCCCTGGGCCCTACGGAGCGATGCCGACGGTGATGATCTCTTCGGTGGGCGCGAGCAGCGGCGAGTCGTCGCCATCCGGACGGATGCGGTTTCCGCGATTGTCGACGAGCTCGACGGCGACTTCGATCGCCACGGTGGCCGGGCTGTACGTGCGGAAACCGAGATCGAGACCGGTCAGGCCCGCGACGGTGCCGGGAACCCATTTCTTGATCAGCGGATCTTCGTACGAGTGGTTCTGCCAATGGAACGCGTGATTGGCGTAGGTGACGCGCAAGTCCTCTTCTTCGGCCCCGCCTTCCTGCTCGGGAGGATTCTCGATCAGGCTCATCACGGTGGCCAGGTCGGTCGCCATCTCGGACAAGTCGGAGAAGGTGTAGGTGCCGTGCACGCGCGACGCGGCTCCCGAGCCCTTGCCGCCGACGATGTAGCGTTTGTCGATGCCGGAGAAGTTCGGCATGTACTCTTCGTCGTCGGCGTCGGTGAGCTGCAGGCCCGGGTAATAACGGCCAAACTCGTTCCACGGGTCGACCAGCAGCTCGACCACGTGCTCGTCGTCGTCCAGGTTGCTGATGGTCCAGCTGACCTGCACGCTCACGTCATCGATGGTCACCCAGGGCATGCGCCCGTACGGCTCGACATTCTGACTGTCGAGCTCGCCCCGCGTCTTGGCGCTCGGCTGCAGGATCGGAAAGGCGACGCCCTTCTTCACCTCGTAGATCACGAGCTCGCCGTCGTCGTAGATCGGCTCGACCGCGGTGGTCATGCCGACCTGAACTGGTGGCAGGCTCTCCTCCTGCTTCTGGTCGCCACAGCCGAGCAGAGCGGCGGCGCTCAGGCCCAGCAGCATGGGGGCGGTTGACCCCAGTAGGGGGCGCACAACCCCCAGACTGCTCGCGATAAAGCGCCGGATTTTGCTCATTGTTTCATTCCGAACGGTAAGCCCCAATCATGGATGCCATCCGTGTGCCACGCGCTCAGCGCTTGGATGCTCGGAAGGCGAACGGGAACGACGCGTTGGTCGGCTTGTCCGCGGTGGGAAAGTGCAGGCGCTGGAAGGTGCGCAGCATGCAGCCCTCGACGCGTGGATTCTTGAGCGAGGAACCGGTGATGTTGGCCGCCGACACACCGCCGCTCGGGGCAACGCTGAAGGCGATGCCGACGTTGCCCTTGAGCGTCGGGTCCTGCGCCGAGGCCATCTCGAAGCAGGCCTGAAAGGCGCCCATGCGCGACATCACCACGCGCGAGATTTGTGCGGGCGTGAGGCCCTGGCCCGAAGCGGTCGCCTCCTTGCCGGCGATCTTGCGCTCGCCGTCGCCGTCGCCCGCGCCCGCGCCCTGGCCGCCGCCGGGGCCGCCCTTGCCAGCCCCAGCGAGACCGCGCGCACCCGGGCCACCAGAGCCACTACCGAAGCCGCCGCCGCGTCCGGGACCCCAGCCGGTGTCGAGCGTGCCCGAGCCGAACGGAACGCCGCCCTCCGCCGTGCCGCCGCCGGCAGGCCCGCTGCCGTGCAAACCGGTGCCGCTGCCCGCGCCGAGCACGATGTCGTCGGAGCGCAGACCGCCGAGCGCCTCGGCAACCGAGCTGATGGTGCCGAGCGTCTTTTTCACCTCGTCGCCCACATCGCTCGACAAGGCTTCGGCCATGCCGCCGAGCCCGCCGCGGATCTCACCGGGCTGGTGCGTCTCTTTGGCTTCGCCGTTCTTGCCCAGCTTGCCTTCGTCGCCCTTGACCTTCTTACCGCCGCCCTGCGGCTTGGGATCTTTGGCGCCCGGGTCCTTCACGCCCTGACCCTTGTCCTCGGCCTTGCTGGTCTGGGGCGGAGCCTCTTCCTCGGGCTTCATATTGAACTGAAGCATCAGCTCGGCCTGGCTGGTGAGCTCGAGCGGCTTGGGAATGCCGCGCGGCGTGGTGATGGCCCAGATCAGCGCCAGGCCGCCGCCGACCGCCACCGCCGCGAATAGAAACGACAGCAGCAGCCCCCAGTCGGGCCGCCGTCGCTTCTTCATCGCCGGAACGGCGTTGGTGAACTGGAAGAAGATGCCGAAGTTGCCGTACTGGACGATGCCGTAGTCGCCAGCAACGATCGGAATTGGGGCGCCGACGCGGCCCAGACCAGCTGGATCCTCCTGGCGTCCACGCAAGTAGACTTCGCCGCCGGTGGCGCCGCGGGCATCGAGCTCCCAGCCGTTGCCGACGGCGCGGATCGGCAGCTCGGAGACCGAGGCGCTATCGGGTTTGGCGACGACGGCGCCCTCGCCATCGCCCACCTTGAGCGAGCGGCCCGGGCTCAGGCTATCGGTGGCGAGCACCGTCGTGCCCCAAACGGCTGCGGTGCGCAGGGTGACGACCGGGAGCTGCGCTTGACTCATCGGAAGGCGGCGCTCCGACGCGAGTCGGACAGCTCCCCCATGAACGAGCGATGTCCGAGCGCGCCGGCTTCGAACTCGGCGCGCACGCGGCGCAGGAAGTAGATCACCTGCGGCGATTTCAGGCGGCCTTCGACCTCGACCGTCTCGAACTTGTAGGTCTTCACGCCCTCTTTGTCTTCCTTGACTTTGACGTTGCCCGTCTCTTGGGCCTTGGGCGCGACGGTGCCGGCGCTCTTCACGCTCTCCTCCTTGGAGGCGTTCTTGGCGTCTTCGGCGGCGGTCGCCGACGCGCCTTCCTCGTCGCTCTCGGCGCTGCCCTTCTCGGACTCCTTCTCCTTGGGCTTCTCCGATTCCTTTTCCTTCTCCGGCGCCTTGCCCTTCTTGGCCTTGGCGGTGGGAACGGCTTTGGACTTCGCCTTTGGAGCAGCGTGCGCCGTAGCGGCGCCGAGTAGCAGCACGAGCGCGGCCAGGGGTAGCAACGAACGCCCTAACATTCGAGCCTCACAGCATAGACAGAAGCACCGTGGTCGGCCAACGCGATTGCGCCTCGCGCAGCGCTCTGCGCGCTTCGGCTGGCGGGACGGCCTTGCGTACACGGTGCGAGAGCGGCTCCTTTTTTCGTCAGCGCCGCGCTTTTCTCGCAACGCGCTCGGCCCCCGTCCGAATGGTCAGCACGCACGCGGCTCGCAGTGAGCACGCAGCGAACACAGGAGCAGGGTGCGATGTCATTTTCAGTGCCGGGTGGCTTCACGGGGACGGATGCGTTGCTGGCCTTCGCGGTCGAGCAATCAGGCAACTTGAACGAGCTGATGCAGAAGGAGATGGACGTCTCCAAGCTGCGCGGTGAGATGGCGAATGACCTCGCGGACATCAAGCAACATCTGGAGCTTGCCAATCGGCACCCCGAGCTGCCCGAGGGGTACAAGAACGTGAACGAGGAGATGGCCGCGTTCATCGAAAAATACAAGGACGTGCCGGAGCTAGATGCCGTGGTGTCGACGATTGTCGAAATCCACAAGAGCTCGGACGCAAAATGGACCGCGTACGAGGCGGCCGACCCGAAGCCGGCCAAGTTCGACGGTTGGGCCAACGAGACTATCAAGGGTTGGCTCGATCGGCTCACGGAGGACATGGACTCCAGCGGCACCAACGATCAGCTGGCGATGATCTACATCAAGTCGCTCAACGAGCGGATCAATAACCTTGCTGGCACGGTGAGTGGCATCGAGGACAGCCGACAGCGAACCCTCGAAAGCATCATCAACAAGCTGAGCTGAGGGCGTGATGGCCGCCGTTCAAGCCAGTTCATCAACAATTCGCATCGACATGCCCCTGCTCGAACCGCCCTGTGCGGGAGCACAGGGTCGCATGCTCGTTCTTCTCGTCCTGAACCAACTGAATCAGGGCGACTGCGAGCGCGCCTCGGTCAAGCTCAACGACGAGCAGCTCAAGCACCTGCGCGAGCTAGTCCGAGAAGCGCTCGAAGAGGCAGGCGGGTCTCAGGATGACTCAGGCTTCTGGGGTGACATCAGCGACGTGCTCGGAGGCGACTTCGCTACGCTGTGCCAGGTCGTCGCCATCGCGGCAGCCTCCGTCTGCACCTTCGGCGCTGCGGCAGTCGTGTTGGGCGCCATCGCCATCGCGTGCACCGTGGCATCCAAGTACGCAGAAGAGCTGGGCATCCCGCCGCAGGTCGCGGTCGGGCTCGGTATTGCCGCCGCGGTCGCGTCCGTCGCGTCGGGCAACGTGGGCGGCGCTGCGCAGGGTGCGGCCGTCGCTGGCTCGACCGCCGCTCAGACGGGGTCGCAAGCGGTGCGAGTGATCGAAGTGGCGGAGAAGGTTCGCGACCTCGCCAAGGTCGGGGCGTCGGCGTTCTCGGCAGCGGGTGCATTCGCAGGCGGCGTCTCCGGCTACTACGCAGGCGAGGCCGTCGACTATCAGGCCGACGCCCAAGACGCTCGGAATCAGCGGACGCTCACCTCCATGGAAATGGACGAAGCAATCGAGCGGCTCGGGACCGCGATCGAGCGGCGGCTGTCGCTCATCGTCGAGGCCAGCCAGATGCAGGATTCGAGTCAGCGAACCAATCAACTCATTCTAGGAGCGACGGCATGACTGTCAGCGGCATCAATCATTTCTCACATTCCAGCGCCGTGCTGGATACGTCGGGCCAGCTAGCGCTGCTCGTGCTGGAGAGTCAGGAGCAGCAACAGGCTTCACATCTCCAGGACCTGGCCCTGGCTCGCGAGCGCTTCGTGGTCGAATCGAACGAGCAGGTCGAAGCGATGCACGACCAGGCGGATGCAATTCGTCGGGGCGCCGTCTTTCAAGCAGGAGCCAGTTGCACGGCAGCGACGATTCAGATCGTCGACTTCTTGGAAGTGCCCGACAAGGGGAAGTGCGAGGGGCCGATTGGAGAAATCAGCGCCGGGCTCGCAGACGGACTCAGCGAGCCGCTCGGAAAATGGCTGGGCGATGCGCCCGCTGCAGACGCGGCCGCGGACGCCCAGCAGCACGCCACGCAGGCGCAGCAAGCGGAGTGGCAGCTGTCCGACGCCAAGGATGCCATCAAGCGTTCGGACAACCGTCAGGACCAGGCGCTGCAATGGCTCTCCGGCGAGATCTCGTCGGAGGCGCAAGCGAACGCGGCCATCATCGGCGGCTACGCCTGAGGAGCAAAAGTCTTTGGGGCCACGCGGGCGCCCGTCACAGCGCCGAGTCGTGGAAGCCCAAGAGCCGGGGGGAGGGGGGTGGGGAGGGGGTCGGGTGTCAGGCCACCCGGCAGCGCCTGGGGCTGGGGCCCTGGGCGCAACGCGAAAGCGAGGTTCGGAAGGGGGTCGGCGGGCGCATCTCCCAGCGCCCGCCGGCCCCACCCGGCCTGCGGCGCCGGCGATGGCTCGCTCGCGCCGGGGCGAGCAGGGGAGGCGATGGGCGAGGAAACCGCGAAACTGCGGCAATTTGCGGGCGTTACGCGCGTTCAGTGGTTTTTGCTTGTATTTTTAGGCCCGGCTCCTTGCTAGAGCGGTAAGCATGGACTAGGTTCCGCCGCCCACTCCCATGGCCTACGCAGTCATCCGCACCGGCGGAAAGCAATACCGAGTTTCGGAGGGCGACACCGTTCAGGTGGAGCTCCTCGCCGGCAATCCCGGCGACAAGGTGAAGTTCGACGACGTGCTGATGATCGGCGGCGATTCGCCGAAGTTCGGCACCCCCAAGGTTGCAGGTGCTGCAGTCGAGGGTGAGATCGTGCAGCAGGGCCGCGGGCCCAAGCTGATCGTCTTCAAGTTCCGCAAGCGCAAGCGTTCGCGCCGCAAGGCCGGTCATCGCCAAAGCTTCACGGCGGTGAAGATCACGGGAGTGACGGGATAAGACCATGGCTCATAAAAAAGGCGGCGGCTCTACGCGCAATGGTCGTGGCTCTAACGCTCAGTACCGCGGCGTGAAGGTGTACGGCGGCGAGACGGTTCGCGCCGGTGGCATCCTGGTGCGCCAGGTCGGTCAGAGCTTGAACCCGGGCCGCAACGTCGGCGTCGGCAAGGACTACACGCTGTTCGCGCTGATCGACGGCATCGTGGCCTACGAGCACGAGACCAAGACCAAGAAGCGCGTTTCGGTGTACCCGGCCGTGCCCGTGAGCCCGGCGAGCTGACGAAGCTCTTCGTCACGGACATCGACGGCACGTTGGTGGGGCCGGGCGGCGAGGTGCACCCTCGCGACGCCAAAGCCATCAAAGAGCTTCTGCGCAAGGAAGTACCGGTAGCGCTGTGCACCGGGCGCATGTTCTCTGGGACGCGGGAGATCGCGGCTGCGATGCGGCTGCTGGGACCCGTGGCCTGCATCGACGGCAGCCACATCTTCGACCTGCACACGCGCGGTGAGCTCAGCTGCACCGCGATTGCGGCCGAAGCGGCCGGCTTCGTGCGCGAGGCGCTGGGCATGTTTCGACCTGCCGCGTTCCTGTTCTCGGGCGACCGCGTGATTCACGACGGCAGCGGGGACCGCTTCCTCGACTACCTGAGCACCTGGTCGGACGCGCGCCAGCGCGTGGCCGACGTCGTTCACCCCGAGGCATGGGCCAGCGACAGCAGCGTGGCCGCGCTCGTGCTGATGGGGACGGAAGACAGCATCCTGGGCGTCGACCGTGCGCTCGACGGCGTCGAGGGGCTGCAAGACATCGTCTTCGAGGTGCGCCGGCCCGACCTGGTCGGCACCTGGGGCATGGTGGTGCGCGCCGCCGGTGTCGACAAGGGCACCGCGATCGCCTGGCTCGCTCGCCACTACGGCGTTGGCATCGAGCAAGTGGTGGCCGTCGGCGACTGGATGAACGACGTGCCGATGCTGGAGCGCGCGGGCGAGAGCTACGCGATGGCGCAAGCCCCCGCGGAAGTGAAAGCCGCCGCCAAGTTCGTGCTGGAGGCGGACATTTTCCAGGGCGGCGGAGTGGCTGAAGCCGCGGAACGCGCCGGCTTGATATAGTTCGGGCGCATGCAAGCCTCGCGCATCGCCGTCCTGCCTCCCGAGCTGGCGAGTCAGATCGCGGCGGGCGAGGTGGTGGAGCGCCCTTCGAGCGCGGTCAAGGAGCTGATCGAGAATGCGCTCGACGCGGAGGCCACACGCGTGGACGTCGAGCTGGCAGGCGGCGGCATCACGCGGCTGGCAGTGGCCGACGACGGCTTCGGCATGAGCGCGGCGGAGGCCGCGCTGTCGGTGCAGCGACACGCCACCAGCAAGCTACAGAGCTTCGAGCAGCTGAGCCGGGTGGCGACCTTCGGCTTTCGAGGCGAGGCGCTCCCGACCATCGCTTCGGTGAGTCGGTTTACGCTGCGCACGCGCGCGCGCGGCAGCGACGTCGGCACCCTGCTCCAGATCGAAGGCGGCAAGGCGGCGTTGGCCGAGCCGGTGGGTATGCCCATCGGTACGCAGATCGAAGTGACCGATCTGTTTTACAACGTCCCGGCGCGGCGCAAGTTCTTGCGCTCGACTGGCACCGAGTCCGGTCACGTCACCGAAGCGGTCGAGCAGGCGGCGCTCGCACGACCCGACGTCACCTTCACGCTCGTGCGCGACGGTCGCAAGGTGCGTGAGCTATTGCGAGTCGCCGAGCGCGCCGAGCGCGTGCGCCAGGTGTGCGATATCGACGAGCTGGCGGCGTGTCATGGCGAGCGCGGACCCTTGCGGGTCGAGGCCTACCTGTCGCGCCCCGAGCAAGCTCGCGCCGGCGCGGGCGGGCTGACGATTCTCGTCAACGGGCGACCGGTGCGGGATCGCTCGATCCTGGTGACGGTCGCGCAGGCGTACGGCAGCGTGCTGGAGCGCGGGCGTTACCCGCGCGGCGTGGTCTACGTCGACGTGGCGCCGGAGCTGGTCGACGTGAACGTGCACCCGCAGAAGGCCGAAATCCGCTTTGCCGATCCGCGCGCGGCCAGCGACGCGGTGTACCAGATCTTGTCCAAGTCGCTGGTCAGCGCCTTTTCACTGCCGCCGGTGTCGCGAGCGAGCTGGGGACGTGCGGCCAAGCCGAGCCCCGCCGAGCCGCCGGGCGCGCCAGTCGCGCTGCCAGCTCGCGTGCCCGCCTCGGCCAACGCCTTGCCCTTGGCGGCGCTGATGGCGGCAGCCGTGCGCGCGCCAGTGCCGACGGAGCCTGCCGGCAGCAGCGAGTCGCCACTGGTCGCCGTGCGCGACCACACAACGGCGCCGATCTGGCCCCGGCCCGAAGTGCCCTGGGCCAGCCTGCGCTTCATCGCGCAGCTGCGCGTCACCTACCTGCTCTGCGAGGGCGAAGACGGCATCTACCTGCTCGACCAACACGCAGCGGCCGAGCGCGTTA
The DNA here is from genome assembly GCA_036522995.1 of Polyangiaceae bacterium. GTDB lineage: Bacteria > Myxococcota_A > Polyangia > Polyangiales > Polyangiaceae > PMG-095. The sequence continues at coordinate 14,413 of DATDEV010000218.1, read as the reverse complement.
CGTTTACGCGCCTGCGCCGCGAGTACCAGGCTCGTTCGGTACCCTCGCAGGCGCTGCTGTTCCCGCTGGTCGTCGATGTCAGCCCGGCCGAGCTCGAGCTGGTCGAGGAAAGGCAGCGCGAGATCGCCGAGGTGGGCCTGGACGTGCGGGCGCGCGGAGCGACTTCAGTCAGTATCCACGCCATGCCGCGGCTGCTTTCGCGAGCCAGCCCCGAGCGGCTGCTGCGCGACCTTCTGACCGAGGTGTCGCGCGGTGGCGGGCGCGGCTTCTCGGACGCGGTGGACCTGGCGCTGGCCACCATGGCTTGTCATGGCTCGATTCGGGCCGGCGACGCGCTATCGCCGAACGAAGCCCAGGCCCTGCTGGTGGCGCTCGACGACGCCGACTTTGCGGGACATTGCCCGCACGGCCGCCCGGTGGTGACGTTCTTGAGCTACACCGAGCTCGAGCGCAAGGTGGGCCGGCGTTGAGCGACGACGAGCGGCTGCTCTGCATCGTCGGCCCGACCGCGTCCGGCAAGAGCGCGCTGGCGCTGCGTCTGGCAGAGCAGCTCGGCGGCGAGATCCTGAGCGCAGACAGTATGCAGATCTACCGCGGTTTCGACATCGGGACCGGTAAGCCCAACGCCGACGAGCGCGCGGCCGTGCGTCATCACCTGCTGGATGTGGCCGAGCCGCTCGACATGTGGGACGCCGCGCGCTGGGCGACCGAAGCCGCCGTGCTGGTGGCGCAGATCCGCGCGCGCGGGCGCGTGCCGATCGTGTGTGGCGGCTCGTTCTTGTGGGTGCGGGCGCTGATCTACGGTTTGGCCGACGCGCCGCGCGCCGACGAGCAGCTGCGCGAGCAGCATCGAGTGTTTGCTGCCGAGCACGGTCGGGCGGCGCTCCATGCGCGCCTGGCTGGAGTCGACGCGCCGAGCGCCGCGCGGCTCGCGCCCAACGATCTGATGCGGGTCAGCCGTGCGCTGGAGGTGTTCGAGCTGACCGGCGTGCCGATGAGTCAGGTGCAGGCAGCGCACGGCTTTCGCGAGCCGCGCTACCCGGCTCGCCTGCTCGGGGTGCTGCGCGGGCGCGCGGAGCTCGACGAGCTGATCGCTCGGCGCGTGACGGGCATGCTGGAGGCTGGGTGGCTGAGCGAGGTGGCGGCCCTACGGGAGCTGGGTTTTGCCGACGCGCGCGCCATGGGCTCGGTAGGCTACCGCCAGGTGAGCGACGCGCTGGCGAGCGGGGCGCCCGTGAACCCGCAAAGCCTGGCCGAGGCCATCGTGCGCGCCACGCGAGTATTTGCGCGCCGCCAGCGCACCTGGCTGCGCGATCAGCCCGTGGAGTGGCTGCCCGCGGATGCCACGAAGCTGCCGTGATAGGCGGCGTCCTCGAGGCTCTCTGCCAGCGCGCTGCGCGTGAGCGGCTTGGCGCAATCGAGCATCACCGCCAGCTCGTCGGTGTGTTTGGCGCCGATGCTGGCTTCGTAGGCGCCGGGGTGCGGCCCGTGCGGGATGCCGCACGGGTGATGCGAGATGCTGCCAGGCCCGACGCCGCGGCGTGAGCTGAAGTTGCCGCGCGAATAGAACAGCAGCTCGTCGACGTCGACCGACGAATGGGGGTAGGGGCACGGCACTGCCTGCTCGTGAAAGTCGAGCGGGCGCGGTACGAAGCTGCAGATCAGCACGCCCGGTGCCTCGAACGTGGCGTGCGCTGGCGGCGGCAAATGCACCTTGCCTACCTTCGGCTTGAAGGCCTCGATCGACAGCGCGAACGGATACAGACTGCCGTCCCAGCCCACGACGTCCAGCGGAGACGCCGCCAGCTGAAACCGCTGCAGCGAGCCATTGCTCTTCAGCCACAGGTCTCGGATACCCTCGTCGCGCGGCGCGGCCAGCCCAGGAGCCCGGAAGTCGCGATGCGAATAAGGCGCGTCCATGCGCAGCTGTCCCACGCTGTTGCGATACGCGCGTGGGATGCCGAGCGCGCCACGCAACTCCAGCACCAACCAGTGCTGGGTGTGGCTGTCGACGACGAAGCGGTGCACCAGCGAGCGCGGCACGTACAGGTAATCGCCGGCGCGATAGCTGATGTCGCCGAGCAGCGTGCGCAGGGTGCCGCTGCCCGCGTGCACGAAGTAGAGCTCGTCGCCGTCGGCGTTCGCGAAGTACGCGGAGTCGCTGCGAGTCGGCAGCGCCAGGCTGATGGCGACGTCGGCGTTCTCGAGCAGGCGGCCACGATGGCGGGGGAAGGGCTCGAGCTGGGAGGCGCCGGTGGGGCTGGCGTAGTGGCGGCGTAGCAGCCGTTCCGGCCGCCTGTCGGCGGGTGGCAGCACGAGCGGGGCGTCGCTGGCGGGCTGCGCCTCGTGCGGTCGCTGCTCGTGGTAGGCGATGGTGTAGGGCCCCTCGAAGCCATCGCGGGTGATGCAGTGCTCGTAAAGCAGGCGGCCGCCTTCGGCGCGCAGCTGCGTGTGCGGTGAGGCGGGGATGCGACCGACGCTCAGACGCTCCAGCATGTCAGCCTCCTCGCTTTCCCAGCGCCTCTTGCTCGCGCTCGATGCTTTCGAACAGGGCTCGGAAGTTGCCGGCTCCGAAGCCCTGATCGCCTTTGCGTTGGATCAGCTCGTAGAAGAACGGGCCGGCGCCGGGGTCGGCGTACAGCCCCGCTGAGTCGCGCAGGAATATTTGTAGTAAATACGAACCTTTGCCGTGGCCGTCCACGAGGATTTCGAGCTCCTGGAGCTCCTGCAAGTCCTCACTCAGCGCGCCAATCCCGAGCTCGTCGAGGCGCTGCGGCAGGGCATCGTAGTAGGTGCCGGGCGTGCGCATGAACTCCACGCCGCGAGCGCGTAGGTCGCGCACGCTGCGCAGGATGTCCGCGACCTCGAGCGCCAAGTGCTGGATACCATCGCCGCGGTGCTCTTCGTGGAAGGTGTTGATCTGCGACGACTTGAAGTTCGGTCGGTAAGGCTCGTTGTTGGCGAACTTCACCGATGAGCGAGGGTCGAACATGACCACCGAACGCAGCCCCGAGCCGTCGCGCAGCTCGAAGCGAGCCACGTCGCGCGTGTGAAACTGCACGTCCCACAGGCGCTGGAAGCCGAGCACGTACTCGAGCCAGAGCAGCGCCGGCATCATGGTCTGGAAATTGGTGGTGATGTGATCGACGCGCAGCACGGCGCAGGAATTGTTCCCGCCGCGCTTGGGCTCGTGCATCACGTAGCCCGGCAGTAGCGCCGCATAGCCCCGGCGTTCGATGAATCGGAAAGTGGTGTCGCCGAACGGCGTCGTGATGGAGAAGGTTTTGAGCGTGCCCGAGGCATCCTCGAAGCGTTCGATGTCGGTGATCGGCGTGCCGCCGCGCCGCTCCAGCAGCTGGAACGCGCGCTCGGCGTTGTCGACCCGGAAAGCCACCGTGCCGATGCCGTCGGGATGGCGCTTCAAGAAGCGTTCAGCGCGCCCGCCGCTACCCTCGGGAGTGGAGCAGATCACGACGTAGCCGCCGGCCTGAAAGGCGAGTGAGCGCTGCCTGCCGGCGGACGTCAGCTCGGGGCCGCTCTCGCCGATCTCGCTGAAATCCAGCCGATCGACGTAGAAGCTGCGGCTGCGCGCCAGGTCGCGCACGTAGTAGTGAACGCCTTCGATGCCCAGAATGCCGAGTGGCTCGACTTGAGGCATGACCCCTCAGTGTCCCACCTCTTGGCCTAGCTCTCAAGGCGTCGGGCTACGCGCAGCACTACCGGCCGGAGAGGTATGTAGGTCCGTCACGGCGGCGCGCTGTGTTCGGCGTCGGGTTGTCGCTCGGGGAGCGCAGCTTGAAATGCGGGCAGCGCACGCGCGCTGTCATCGGCGCGAGTGAGGGTTGGGTAGGCATCGAGCGCCAGGGCGAAACGCCTCGCATTGTACAACTGTGGCACGAGGTAGACGTCGGCCAGCGTGGGCGCGTCGCCCACCAGGAACGCGCCGGCCCGGTCCCGCGCTGAGAGCTCGAGGGCGGCCAGGCCGCGTGCAATGAAATGCCGACTCCAGGCCTGGCGCTCCAGGCCGCCCTTCTCGAGCTCGTTCAGGACATCCAGATTCTGCAGCGGCTGGATGCCCGAGTTGACCAGCTCGGCCAGGGCGCGGACGTGGGCGCGGTCGAGCGCGCTGCCAGGCAGGAGCGGCGGCTCCGGGAAGCGCTCGTCGAGGTACTCGATGATGGCCATCGATTGAACCAAGACCGCCGCCTGGCCAGCTTCACCGACTTCGAGCGCTGGCACCTGGCGCATGGGATTGATGCCGGCGAAGGCGCCCTGGTGCTGCTCGCCCCCGGCGCGCAGTTGTACGGCCACGTACTCGTAGCTCAGGCCTTTCAAGCCGAGCGCGATCCGCACCCGGTACGCCGAGCTGCTGCGCCAGTAGCTCCACAGCTTCACGGCGCCACCACCTCCTGCTCCATGCGACCGAACGGCGCCTTGCCCGACGCCAGGCGGAACTCGATGCCCACCCGGCTGCCCACCTTCAGAAAGGGCGTGCGAGGCGAGCCATGCACGATGGTCTCGAGCGCGCGCAGCTCCTGCAGGCAGCTGATGCCCCGCTCGGGAGCGGCGTTGGAGATGGTGCCGCTGCCCAGGATCGTGCCCGCGCCCAAGCGCCGCGTTCGGCAAACGTGCTCGATCAGACGGTAGAAGGAAAAGTGCATCTCGGGCCCGGTCTCGGCGTCGCCCACCCGGCTTCCGTCCAGCGTCACGTGCATGGTGCCCACGAGCCTGCCTTGCTGCCAGGCGTCGCCCAGCTCGTCAGGCGTGACGGCAAAGGGTGCGAAGCTCGTGGCTGGTTTGGAGCAAAGGAATCCGAAGCCCTTGGCCAGCTCGTCCGGCACCAAGTTGCGGTAGGTCCAGTCGTTGAGGCACACCAGCAGCCGCACGTGCTCGGCGGCAGCGTCGGCGGTCGTGCCGATCGGTGTATCGCCGAGCACCACGCCGAGCTCGGCTTCGAAATCGAGACCATACGGCTCTTGGAGCAAGGCAAACGGGGCTCGCGGACCCAGCATGTCCGAAGCGCCGCCCTGGTACACGAGCGGGTCGGTTTCGAGCGTGGGCGGAGCTGCGGCGCTGCGCGCCCGCCGCACCAAGCGCACATGGTTCAGGTAGGCCGAGCCGTCGATCCACTCGGCGGCGCGAGGTAGCGGAGCGGCGAGCTTGGTCTGGTCCAGCTCGAAGGCGGCGGGGCTGCCCCGCTCGAGCGCACTCGCCAGCCCTGCGAGCGAGGGCAAGGTGCGCTGCCAGTCGTCGAGCGCCGCCTGCAGGTTGGGAGCCGCTGCGCCGGCGTCGATGGCGCGCCTTCCGTCGGCGCTGACTACCAGCAGCCTGCCGTCACGCGAGCCGTCACGCAGCGTCGCGAGCCGCATGGCTCATTCGCCGTAGAGCGAGAGCGATGCGTCGAGCAGCTCGAGGAACGAGCTGGGCTTGAAGCTGTCGCGAGCCGAGGCGAACGTTTCCGGGCTACCGACCGGTACGGCTCGCGTCACGACTTCGGGGCTGCTCGCCGCGTCCGCCAAGCTTCGGCGGTGCGCCTCGAGATCGTCGCGGGCTTCGGGCGGCGGCTGCAGGTCGTCGTCGTAGCCGCCGTTGGCGTCGCGAGGCGGCAGCGCGACCTCGAGCTCTTCGAGCCTGCCCGACGGCGGCGGCGCCGATTGCGGCTCTGCCAGCTCGAGCGACGGCCCCCGGGCCTCCTCGAGGTCGATGGTTTGCCCGAGCTGCTCGGTGGTCGGCCCTGCCTGCCCGGCCGGGGCATGGGCGTGCGTCGGGATATCGAGCTCTTGATCGAGCAGCGAGTCGACGTCGGGAGCGGCCGGAGCGCTGAAGGCCGAGGGCATGGGCGATTCTTGCGGACCCGACTCGGGCGGCGGCGTCTTGAGCGGGACCTCGCGCTCAGCGTCGAGCTGGGCGGCCGCAGCCGCGAGCGCTTCGTCCATCGAGGAGGCAACCCTAGAGCGCTGCGATGATGCCGGCGGCTGTTCGTCCTCGAAGTCGATGTCGATGTCGCTGGTAACGGGAGGCGGCATGGCCGTGACGTCCAGCACCTCTACGAGGTCGTCCTCAGACAGCTCTTCGGGCGCGATCGGCTCAGCCTCCGCTTCGATGGCGGCGACCGTGACCTCGGTGCCGAACTCGCGCTCGCCCGTCGTGACGCGCACCTCGGAGACTTCCGACTCGAGGTTGAAGGGGTCCTCGAGAGGCGGAACGTTGTATGCGTTCGGCGCGGAGACGAGCGGAATCGGATCCGCGTCGGGGGCGTCCGCCTCTGCCTCTGCTGCTGGCGGGATGGTGTCGAGCGGTACGTCGACCTCGACCGGCGGCGGCGAGAGCTCGGGCGAGCCGGCGAGCAGCTCGTCGACCGAGGCGTCGACCGGCGCGGGCGCCGGAGCGGCATAGGCAGGCGCCGGGGGGGCATGAGGCACGGGCGCCGGAGCGGCATAGGGCGCGGGCGCCGGCACAGCGAACGGCGGGGGCGCCGCGAGCGGCGCGGACGCGGTGGTGCGCGTGGCGCCAGTCCTGGGCCCTGCGGCGTTGCGCTTGATCCGTTCGAGCAGGCCTTGCAGCCTGCTGATTTGCTCCTGGGCGCTCATGCGACCCCCACGTTGCTCTGGAGCCGTGTGAGCGCGTCGCCGTAGCTCACCCCGGAGACGATCCAGTCGCTAACCTTGCCGGCGCTGGCCGGGCTGGCGATCAGAAAGCGTACCCGCCGATCGTCACGCATCAGCTTGGCAGCGCGGCAGTCTCGCCCAAAGCCGCGCTGCAGCGCGCCCTCCAGGACGGCGCCCAGCAGCTGATCGAGCTGCTGGCCGAAGGGACCGCCATCGACAGTGAGCACCAGGGCACGCCCCCAACGCTCCAGGCCCAGCGCGCCCAGCCCCAGGATCGCAAGCTCGCCACCCAGGTGCTCGAGCACCTCTTCCAGGGTCGCGCTCTGCGCGGCTCCGGCCAGGCGCTCGTCGACACGGCGGCCGATCGTGGTGCCCAGCCGGCGCCCGAAGTCGGAGACGGCTTCGTCCCCCGCGGCGCGGCACAGGTCCAGCAGGGCGTCCGCCGCCACCAGCACGTGGTCACCGCCGCAATCGACGCGGCCGCGGACGAGGTCAAAACTCACGGATCCAGAGGGGTTGAATCGGGTCGCCATAGGAGCTCAGAGCCTCGCTCGTGGAATCGCCAGTATAGGGCGAGGCCGCTTCAACCTGTCAATTCTTGTGGGTTTTTGGCCGGGGCGGGGGCATGAAGGGGGAGCTTGGCTGCAAGTGACCCAGCCCCAACCGCGCCAGACGTTCAGGCAGCCCTGGCTGGCTTTGCCGGAGCCGCCGGGCCGGCGATTCACCGCGCCGAGCTCGCACTAGCAGCACTCGTGGTCGATTGGGCGCCTCCAGGCTCGGCGCAACAGCTGGCGCTCGCACAGCGCTTCCTGGACGGAGAAAAGCTCGAGCCTGAGCTCGCCGAAGCCAAGCAGGAGTGCTGGACGTACGTCGGCTCGCTCGCATGCGGCTGTTCGCTCACTGACTCGGCCTCGGCGCACGTCCTGCTGGTGTGTCTGGAGACAACGCCCGACTCCCACCACCTGGGCGCGCTCACCGAGCAAGTGGAGCGCGTGCTGCGCTGCGGTGTCCCGCTCGCGCAGGTGCTGACGGCCCTCCAGCTGCCGTCGAAGCGAGCTGGCGCTTGATGCGCGCGCTGCCCTTCGCTGTCGGTCTACTGGCGCTGGCGCTGCTGCTGCCAGGCCTGCCAGCCCAGGCAGCGCCCAAACGCGAGCCCCCGTTGCTGTTCGGTGGCCCGGTGGTCAAGCTCAAGCCGCAGCGGCTGCTCGATCCGCGACTGCCGACCGGGAGCCCGCTGGCGCCGAGCGTGAGCCGGCCGCTCAGCGCGGCGTCGCTCTGCTCGCTGACCCGCCCCGTGTGCGTGCACGCTGCGGCAGGAGCGTCGCCCGAGCAGCTGCCGGCAGCGCTCGCTGCGCTGGAGCAGGCCTTCGAGCGCGTGGTGCTGGCGCTCGGGCTGCCGGCGCCACTCGCCGATCGCGACGTAGGCGGTAGTGACGCGCTCGACTGGTATTTGGAGAGCCCGGACAGTGAGCTTTCGGCCCTGCAGGAGCCGCTCGGGCTAGGGCGCTTCGATTCGGCAGCCGTGTTCTGTCGTGGCTCGGCGCCGCCGGGCGTCCTGCTCGAGCGCGCGGCAACGCTGTGTCTGGGCGAAGCGATCGCCGGCCGGCTCGATGCCGGCGAACAGCCCGAGGCCCGGCGCGCCTTGGCGCTCGAGCTGTGGTGGATCGTCGGTGCGAAAACCGCGCTCGACGTCCAGGTCGTGGACGACGCTCAGAGCCACCCCGAGCAGGCGCTGGCCGCCGATTCGGGCCCGCCGAGCAGCGCGGCGGGCCGCTTTGCGCTGCTGCTCGACATGCTCGAGACCACCCGCAGCGCAGCGGCGCCCGGCATCCTGGCGGCCTCCCTCTATTCTGCTGCTGCCAGTCGCACACCGCCGACGTCCATTCGCTACGACAACGAGCCGGACGTCTTCGACGTGCTCCGCCACAGCCTCGAAGAAGACACCATTCGCTATGCCGACTTGCTCATCGACTTCACGCTCCGGCGGGCGCTGACCGGCGACCGCGAGGACGGCACGCGCCTGCCTTCACTAGCCTTCGCCGGCGCCTTTGCACGGCCGCATTTCGACTGGGTGATCCCTTTTTCCAGCCTGCCGCGGCGTGTCCTTTCCGGTAGGCCCATTGCGCAGACCGGTGCGGAGCTGATCTGGGTCGAGCTCGACGACGCTCCGATCGGAGCCGCCGTGGGCTTTCGCGCGGAGTGGGAGGCGCCGGTGGCCTTTCAGTGGCGTATCGTGCTCGTCGATGCCGAGGGGCGCGAGTTGCGGCGAGTCAACGTGACGTTCCAGGATCACGCCACGAGCGCCGACGCGCGCGTCCTGCGCATCGACGGCGCCAAGGCCATCATCATCGCCGGCTTCAACGTCGGCGGCGTGGACCTGGCGCATCCGTTCGATCCAGACGTGGCACCTTTCGAGCCGAGCGCCTGTACCGTCTACCTCGCATCCATGTGAGGCCCAGCGCGGCAGCCAGCAGCCAGGGCGTGAAGCTGCCCGTGCGCGCCGCCAGCGCGCAGCCGCCGCGCGCGCTGGGCGTCCCCTCGGCAAGCCACGGATCGGTGCCAATCGAAACTTGCCGGCTGACCAGGGTGCGACCCTCGAACGATAGCCGCAACCCCAGTTTCCGGCCGCCGCTACCCTCCGGCGCGCTGACCGCGAACCCCAGCAGTCCGGGGCCGAGGCGCGTGAGCGCAGTGCTCAGGCTGCCGCCGCTCACCTCGAGCAGCACACTGCGCAGGTCGGCCACGTCGGCGATCTGATCCTGGTCGTCGCGCAGCTCGACCAAGCCGTTGAGCGGCAACTTCGGATCGGGATGAATGAACGACGCGGCCAGTGCGATGCGGCTCTGGCCGGTGGGCATGCGGTCGATGGGCGAGCTCTCGGCCGCCAGCACGGCCAGCGTCCCGAGCAGGTCGAGCGCCCCCGGACCCACTTGCTGCTCGGCCAAGATGGTGCCGCTGGGCTGGCGCGCGCCGGCCTGTAGCAACGTGCGCAGTTGCTGCTGCGTGAGCTCCGGGCGACTTTCCAGCAGCAGGGCGATGGCCCCCGAAACCAGCGGCGCCGACATGGATGTGCCGCTCGTTACCGCGTGCTGGTCGTCGGTCACGAAGCATTCGTAGTCCGGCTGCCCGCAGCGACCTTGGCTCGCGAACACGCCGCTGCCGCCGTTGTTGCGCGGATCCGCGACGGCTGACATGGCTCCAATCACGTACATGCCCGGCGCCACCAAATCGGGTTTCATCACGCCCAGAGCGTTGGGGCCTGCGGCGCTGAACAGCGCGGTGCCGTCGACCTCCGCCAGCTGTTCGCTGCCGTCCGCTTGGCCCACGAGAAACGGCTGACCCTGGTAGTCGCGCCAGCGGTTGCGATTCACGGTCGCGCCGACGGCGATCAGATCGGGGTGCGCCGCAGGAATGTTGATGGTGCCCTGTTTCTGGCCGCGCGGTACGAGCACGCCCGAGCTAAAGTCGGAAGAAGCCCCGCCGCTGCTCTGCAGCCACAGGTTGACGCTGCCGTGGCCGGAGAGGCGCACGGTGAAGCGCGTGCCGGGCGTGAAATCGCCGTCGATGACGATCACCGCGCTTTCGGCGCCCACCTTGATGCTGCTGTCGTCGTCGGTCGGGCCATTGAAGATGGTGCCCTCGTAGCCCTCGCCCTCGTAGGTCGTCGAAACGCCGGGAGGCACCTGGGGGATCCACTGCTCGCCATCGCGATCGAGTCCCACCGAGACCTCGTCGCCCGCGCGAGCGCCGAGCCAGACGTAAATCGTCGCCCCGGACCTGGCGCCCTGCGCCGCGCTGGGCGTGATGATCGGCACGTCGACCGGGCTTTCCCGCGGCACGTGGACCTCGGTGTGAATACCGAGCGGCTCGGGCTCGCCGGAGCCGCTGTCCGAGTAGAGGGTGCCGCTGTTGCCGGCAGCCACCACGATCGCGCGGCCTGGGTGATCGGGGCCGACGAAGCTGGCCAGGGCTTGCTCCAGTGCGGAGGTGCCGTCGTGCGTGCCAAAGTCGCTGCCCAGGCTCAGGTTCACCACCGCCGGCATGCGCAATAGCTCGGCCTGCTCGAAGATGAAGCGCACGGCCAGGATGATATCGGCGTCGAAGATCGAGCCGTTCCCCGAGCGACTCACGCGCGCCCCGAAGATTTCGGCCTCGGGTGCCACGCCGATGTAGTGCGGTGTTTTCGACGAGAGTCCGTTGCCGGCCGCCAGCGAGGCGACGTGCGTGCCATGGCCGAAGGTGTCGCGCGGCTCGTCGCCGGTGACGCCGTTGTCGAGCAGGGCGTCGAGGTCTTCGTTACCGAAGATGGCGCACGCGTGCTGGTCGGTGCAGCCGTATTCGTCTTCCAGCTCGGGTTGGCGCTCGGCTGGTGGACGCGAGAAATCGATCAGGTAGCGCACGCGCGACTTGCCGTCCGCGGTGCGCAGGTCGCCGTGGCTCACGTCGAGGCCGGTGTCGACGATGCCCACCACCACGCCCCGGCCGGTGAAGCCCAGCTGCCCGCGAAATGCGCTGCCCCCGATCCAGTCGTCGGCTTCGTCGAGCAGCACGTGTCGCGGCGGCGCCCAGTGCAGCTTCACTTGCGGCTGTGCTTGGCTGAAGTCGGCCAGCTCGCCCTCGCTGAGCCAGAGCGGCCTGTAGCGGCCGCCGACCAGCAGCTCGGCAAAGTCGCTATCGGGGCCGTACTCGGCCAGCACTGCGATGCGCTGCTGGGGGTTGGCCAGCAGCGCGCGCGGCAGACGCGTGGTGCCGCTCTTGGCTAGGCTGCGCAGGGCTGCGCCGAGCTCCAGCTGCGCGCTGGCCGTGGCCGGCATTGCCAGCACGAGCACGCCGAGCGCCGCGGCCAGCGTGGCGCACAGCGAGCGCGGGAGCCGCAGGCGGGTAGTCATGCTCACATCGGCGGAACGAGGTGTTTCTTCGCCGGGCGTGGCTCGAATTTGTCGGCGTACAGCGCGAAGCGTCGCGCCAGCTCGGAGCGCAGCTCGGCGGCCTGCACGATCTGATCGACGACGAGCTCGCTGGCGAGCTTGGTCAGATTGACGTCCTCGCGGTACTCGCTGCGCAGTTTTTCGACATAGGCATCGCGCTCGGGTCCTGCCGGCACTTCCTGGATCTTGTTGTAGTAGACGGCGTTGACCGCCGCTTGCGCGCCCATCACGGCAATCGACGCGGTCGGCAGGGCCAGACAAGCGTCGGGCTCGAAGGCGGGTCCGCACATCGCGTACAGCCCTGCGCCGTAGGCCTTGCGCACGATGACCGAGATCTTGGGCACGGTGGCCTCGCTCACGGCGGCGATCATCTTGGCGCCGGCACGGATGATGCCTTGGCGCTCGACCTTGGTGCCGATCATGAAGCCGGGCACGTCGGCCAGGTACAGCAGCGGCACGTTGAAAGCATCGCACAGCCAGATGAAGCGGGCGGCTTTGTCGGCGCTATCCACGAACAGCACTCCGCCCAGGTGCTTGGGCTGGTTGGCGATCACACCCACCACACGGCCTTCGATGCGTGCAAAGCCCGTGATCAGCTCGCGCGCGAAGCGCGGCTTGATCTCCAGGAAGCTGCCGTCGTCCACCAGGGCCGCGATCACCTGCTTCATGTCGAAGGATTTGTTCTCGTCGGGCAGCACGATCTCGGCGATCGGTCTGGCGTCGAGCGCGATGGGCTTGGGCTCGGCGCTCGGCGGCTGGCCCTCGTAGCTCTGCGGCAAATAGGCCAGGTAGCGCTGCGCAAAAGCGATGGCTTCGTCCTCGGTTTTGACCAGCAGATCGCCGCAGCCCGAGACCTCGGTGTGCATCTTGGCGCCGCCCATCTCCTCGAGCGTGACCTTCTCGCCGATGACCATTTCGGCCATGCGCGGCGAGCCCAGGTACATGCTGGCGTTTCCGTCGACCATCACCACCAGGTCGCAGAAGGCGGGGATGTACGCGCCGCCGGCCGCGGACGGCCCGAACAGCAAGCACACCTGCGGGATGCGCCCGCTCAGGGCCACTTGCTGCTTGAAGATGCGCCCGGCGCCGCGCCGTCCCGGGAACATTTCGACCTGGTCGGTGATGCGCGCCCCTGCGGAGTCGACCAGGTACAGCAGCGGGCAGCGCAGGCGCGCGGCCGTCTCCTGAACGCGCAGAATCTTCTCCACCGTGCGCGCGCCCCAGGAACCGGCCTTGACCGTCGAGTCGTTGGCCATGATGGCGACGATGCGTCCAGCCACGCGCCCCAGGCCCGTGATCACGCCGTCAGCCGGCAAGTCTTCGGCCAGCGCGTTGGCCAACGTCGCGTCTTCGACGAAGCTGCCGGCGTCGGTCAGGCGCGCGATGCGTTCACGCGCGAACAGCTTGCCCTGCTCCGCGTTCTTCTGGTGGTACTTGGGCGAGCCGCCCGCCTGAGCTCGCGCCAGCGCCGCGCCGAGACTTTCGTCATCCATGACCGCGAAGGCTAGCCCGGGGACTAGCCTTCCGCGATCAGCTTTCGCACCAGCGCCTCGATCTCGCGCAGACGCGGCGTGCTGTAGCCGACGAGCACGTCGCGCACGTTGCCCTGCTTATCGATCACGAACAGCGTGGGCAGGGCGTAGGCCCGATAGGCGCGCAGCATGCTGCCGCTGCCGTCGCTCGCCAGCGGGTAGCCCATGCCCACCTCGCCCGCCGCGCGTCCGGCCAGCTCGACTGGATCGCCAGTCACGCCGAGCACGGTCACGCCTTGGGCCGCGTAGCGATCGTGCCAGCCGTTGAGTGTCGGTGCGAGCACGTGGCAAACGCCGCACCAGCTGGCCCAGAACTCGAGCACCACCACGCGGCCCTTGAGCGCGTGCAGGCTCGGCGTGATGCTGCCTTGCACGGCGTCGAGCGCACCGAACTCCGGAGCGTGTGCGCCGACGTAGCTCTTGCGCATCACCTCGTCCTCGTTAGGCACGGCCTCCAGCTCGACCGCCAGCAGCCTGGTCTGCTCGCCGCGCAGCACGCCGAGGCTGACGCGCGTGCCCGAAGGCGTTGCCTGCACGCGCCCGCGCAGCTCGCTCGGATGCGACACGCTCTGCCCGTCGAGGCTCATGACCACGTCGCCGTTCACGACGCCGCTGCGCTCGGCGGGTGAGCCGCGCATCACCGAGCGGATCAAGACGCCCGGCTCTCCGTTCTCTCGCTTGGCGAGCTCCACGCCGAGCCAGCCGGGGCCGGTGCGTGGCGGTATCACCGCGGGCTCGGCAGCGCGCGCAGCAGGCGCCGGCTCGGTCGCCGCCGCTGCCTCCGGCGCGCTGGTCGGGTCCTTGGCAGGCTCCGGGCTCGCGGTGCATGCGCCGAGCGCTTGAAGGAGCAGCATGGCTGCGTGACGGGCTTTCATGGTCTCGTAGACGAGGCGCATGCACGCGGCGCGCGCCTCTGCGTGGTACCATGCGCCTGCCTTGCCTGCAGCTCGCGCGCTCGTTCCTGCTGCAATCGTGCTGCTTGCGCTTTCGACTGCGCTGGGCACCGGCTGCGCGTCGAGCCCTGCCGCTTCGCCAGTCGGAATCTCGAGCGCGGGGCCCGATCAGGCGGAAGCGGCGGCGCCTGCCGCACCACGCCAGCGCTGGCCTGACTACGAGGCAGCCCGGGCTTGGCCTGCCGCTGGGCCACCCAGCACGGCGCGGGGTCACCGCCGCGACGGCTCGCTGCTCGAGGTGCGGGTCGAGCCGCCAGCGCTCGCGGCCTACCAGCAGCTCGCAGTGGACAGCCCCATGCCGGAAGGAGCGCGCGTGCTGGCATGGCTGCGTGGCCCCCGCGGCGCGCTATTGGCTGGGTATTTGCTGGAAAAGCGCGCGGGGGCTTGGAGCG
>DATDEV010000217.1:0-8303 GCA_036522995.1 Polyangiaceae bacterium | reverse complement strand
CCCCCGCCCCCGCCCCCGCCCCCGCCGACGACCGAGCCTGCACCCGCGCCCGCAGCCTCGACCCAGCCCGCTGCTACGCCCGCGCCAACGCCTGCACCGGCGCCCGCTGCCGATCCCAACGCCAAGCCGGTCCTCAAGAAGGACCGTCTCACCCTGCCAGGTGAAATCGCGTTCGAGACCGGTAAGGCCGACATCAAGCCCGAGAGCGAAGCTGTCATCCTGTCGCTCAAGACCTACCTCGACGAGACACCGCGAGTGACCAAGCTCCGCATCGAAGGTCACACCGACAACGCCGGTTCGCCCGAGGGCAACGAAACGCTGTCCGGCCAGCGTGCCCTCGCCATCAAGAAGGCGCTGATCGCCAAGGGCGTCAAAGCCGAGCGCCTGCTCGCGGTGGGCTTTGGTCAGAGCAAACCGATCGCTGACAACGCGAGCGAAGAAGGCAAGGCCAAGAATCGCCGCACCGAATTTCGAGTGGCGGAGCTCGGCGGCAAGAAGTATTTGGGCCTGGACCCGACGGGTGGCGGTAAAGTCTTCGAGTGAATCGTTCCCCGAAACCACGCGCCAAAGCCGGCGGGCTCTGGCGCGGGCTAGTGACGCTGATGCTGCTCTCCGCGTGCGCTTGTAACGAGCGCCCGTCCGACCTGCGTGACTGGCGTCCCTCCGACCACGACCACACCGACAATCCCGGCAGCGACCAGGTTCAAGTCGACCCGAGCGACGCGGGCGCCGCGGCGCCTCCGGGACTCGAAGACGTGACCATCGTCGCCTGGCAGCAGAACTGCACGCCGTGCCACGGCCAGCTCGGTCGTGGCGACGGTCCGCGCGGTCCGATGGTCAAGGCGACCAACCTCTCGGATCCGGCTTGGCAAAGCGCCGCTACCGACGAGCAAATCGCTCGCACCATCAAATTGGGCAAAGGGGCAATGCCCCCTTTCAATCTGCCCGACGCCACCATCGCCAAGCTCGTCAAGCTGGTGCGCATGATGGACGCCTCTCGGCTCGCCGCCGAGCGCGCCAAGCCCGCTCCTGGCCCGAGCGGTTCGGCTCTGCCCCCCGGGCATCCTCCAGTGGGGGCGGCCGGGGCCGCTAGCCCGCCTGCCGCCCCGTCAGCGGCAGCCAAGCCCGCGGGGCCGGCGACGCCCACACCGACGGCCAAGCCGCCAGCCAGTCCAGCGGGAACGTCGACGCCCCCGGCGAGCACGCTCTAAACCGAGGGCGAGCTGGCGATCGCTCCGAAGCTGCGCTCCTTCCTGGCTCGTGCGTTGCTCATCGGCGGCGTCGCCCTGGTAGCCACGCTGATGGCGCGGAGCGCGCCGCAGGAGCAGTCCATCGTCATTCGCCTGGCTGAGTGGTCGGCTAGCGCTAGGCAAAAGATAGCGCGCGTGAGTGGTGTCATCACGCGCCAAGGCGACACCGAGCCGAGCGTCGGCTTCTCCCAGGACTTTCCGAGTGGCGCCCCGCGCAGCGTTCGTCATGCCTTCTCGGCGCCAAGCGGCGCCTACATCGTAGTCATCACTTTGCAAGGCGCCCCCGGCGAGGGTGACAGCGCAGGCGGGGACTCGCCCTCCATTCCGCCCGAGACAACTTTCGAACGCCGGGTTAGCCTGGTGGGTGGCGAAGTGATCGTCTCGCCGGATTGATGCCGTGACCCAGCCTTCCCCCCACTCCGACATCGCTACCAGGGCTCAACCATTGGGGGACGGCCTACCCGAAGAGCTGCTGGTGGTCGTCCTGTCGGGCGGCGCCCGTGGGAAACGGGTAAAAATGGGACAGAAGCTGCGCGTCGGCAAGAGCCAGGACAACGACCTGGTGCTGCCAGACGACACCGTTTCGCGTCACCACTGCGAGCTAGAGCGCACCAAGGCCGGGATCCTGGTGCGCGACCTCGGCTCGACCAATCACACGCGTGTGGGGCGAACCGCGATTCGCGAGGCATTGATCGATCCAGGAGCCACGCTCACCGTGGGCAGCGTGGAGCTCGTCGTGCGTAGCGATCCGAATCGCGCGCAGATCTTGCCCAGCGAATCGCCGGTGTTCGGTGAAGTGCTGGGCCCGAGCCTGGCCATGCGCAGCATCTTCGGTGTGCTCGAGCGCATCGCGCCCACCGACGCTTCGGTGCTGATCGAGGGCGAAACGGGCACCGGCAAGGACATGCTGGCGCGTTCCCTCCATCAGCAGAGCCACCGCAAGGATCAACCTTTCGTGGTCGTGGATTGCGGGGCGGTCAGCTACAACCTGATCGAGAGCGAGCTGTTCGGTCACGAGCGCGGCGCCTTCACGGGTGCGGTGGCCACACGCCAGGGGGCGTTCGAGCTCGCCGGTCGGGGGACGGTGTTCCTGGACGAAGTCGGCGAGCTGCCCATCGACGTGCAGCCCAAGTTGCTGCGCGTGCTCGAGTCGGGTGAGTTTCGCCGCGTGGGCGGCAACAAGACCTTGCGCGCCGAAGCGCGCATCGTGGCCGCCACCAAGCGCAACCTCAAGGAGGAGGTGGAGCGCGGCAAGTTCCGAGAAGATCTGTACTTCCGGCTTTCGGTCGTGCCGATCACGGTGCCGCCGCTGCGCACCCGACGCGAGGACGTGCCGGGACTGGTCGAGCGCTTCCTCGATATCGCCAGGAAGCGGGACCCGGCCTCGGCCAGCATCTCACTCAGCCGCGAGACGGTCGCCGCGCTCTCGGCGCACGACTGGCCTGGCAACGTGCGCGAGCTACGCAACGTGCTCGATCGCGCCATCTATATGGCAACCGCCGGCGGCGAGCGCGAAGTGCGGCTGCTCGACCTACCGGTGTCCGCGTCCGCCACTGGCCCGGGAGCGGCGCGCGAGCCCACCAGCGAGTTCTCGTCGGCCAAGAGCTACCGCGAGATCCGAACCGATTTCGAGGCCGAATTCGAGCGCCGCTACGTCTCCTGGCTGCTCGATCGCCACGCCGGCAACATCAGCGCCGCGGCTCGTGAAGCCAAGATGGATCGCAAGCACCTCTACGACCTAGCTCGCAAGCACGGGCTGCGCGGCGACCGAGGCTAGGCGTTTCTCAGAACTCGCCCCTCAACCCCAAAGACCCGAACATGCCGAGCGTGTCGCTCGGCTCGACGCCGCCCCAGGTGAACTCCTCGAGCGCCGTCTTCATCAGGTCGAAGCTGAGCGAAGCCTCGAAGCCCAGCATCACCGATAGCAGACGGTGCTGCGGGTCGGCTTCCTTGCGATACAGCAAGCGCCCGCCGAGCATGTAGCTCCACAGCGGCGACAGCTCGCGGTCACCAGTCCAGTACTGCCCGCGTGGGCCATCCTCCGGCTCGCCGCCGGTGTAGTCGTCGCTCCAGAAGGCCGCCTCGGTTTGCCGGTAGTAGCGCGCGTGAGCGAGCAGCCGCAGCTCGGGGGACAGATAACGCTCCGCCTCCAGCTCGTAGGTTTGGCCGAGGATGTCCCAGGTATCGCGGTAAATGCGCGCGCCGGCCGAGAACGCGGTCGTCAGCGATCGCACGTAGTATTTGGCGCGCAGCCCCGCCGCGAGCCGGGTGCGATTGTCGGGATGGTTCTCGAGCGCCTGGTCACCCGCCGGCGCGATCACCACCGCGCGGTACGGGTTCTCCAGAAAGCCGTGCTGCAGCGCTCCGTACAGCACGAGCTGGGTGGCGAGCTCCGGCGTCCAGGTCTGCGTCCAGCCGGTCTGGAAGTTATCCAGATCGACCTCGCGCGCCTTGCGGTTGTCGCCGTTCTTGAAGCAGCCCTTCGAGCTATCGAGCGGCTGCTTCACGGAGGCGCCGTCGCTATCGGCGAACGCCGTCGTGCACACCTGATCGAAGCCGCGCCCGTAGGCCAGCGTGAGCTCGGTGTTCTTTTGCAGGAAGGTCGTGCCGGCCTGCACCGCGATGGCGTTCGAGCGGTAGTCCGATTCACGACCGTAGGTATAGGTCGCCGAGAGCTTGGTGCCGTCTCGCTGCAGCCCGAACCCACCCGAGAACTGCTGACGGGTGTCCTTGAAGTCGGTGGCGCTGCTGACGATGTCGACGGTGCTCAGCCGTCCGCCCTTCAATGATTCGGTAGCGCCCGAAACGATGTCGGCCTCGTACCCTGCGTGCACGTCGAGCCACTCGGTTGGCGTCACCGACAGCTCGGCGCTGGGATTGATCACGAGCAAATGGCTCGTGCCCGACGGCTCCCAGAACACGCTGGCTCGCGGCGCAAAGTCCGCGACTTGCGCCAGGACCCGTCCCGGTAGCGCCGAGAGCAGCAGCCCCAGCGCGAGCGCGAAGTGCCGGCTCAATTGCAACCGCAGCCTCCACCCTTGACCGAGCGTCCGCCGCTCGAGCCTTCACGGTTTTCGAGGACGTGCTCACGGGCAGCGCCGTCACCCGGATCGGCGTCGAACTGCATGCTGGGATCGGCGAGCACCGCGCGCTGCTCCGGTCGCACCGTGACGCAGCCTGCTGCGCTCAGCGCCAGCGCCGTGACCCCCACGACGAAGCCCAACTGCTTGGCGAGCCCGCCGATTGCTGTTTGCTGCTTCATCATCTGCCTTGTCTCCCTGGCCCTCGCGCGCCTCAAAAGTAGGTACCCAAGCCGCCGGTGTAGCTCTGCACGTTCTGGTAGTCGTCCTCTTGGAACAGCACCATGTTGGAAGCTTCCAGCCTGACCGAGACGCGAAAGCGCAGACTGATCAGCAGCCCGCCCCCCGCTCGAGCGTGAAACCACTTGCGCGACTCGCGCACGAACTCGTCCTTCGGCTCCTCGTACATGCCGCCGAAGCCCATGCTCACGAACGGCGTGAGCGCCTTGTCGGGCAGCAGGTTGAGCGTGCCGGCGCCGCCGTAGACGATGCGACGACTGTCGCTCAGCAGGGCCAACCCCACGTAGGGCTCGAACGCGATCGCCGGCGCGATCACCCACGCCGGTCGCAATTCGACATAGCCAGCAAGGTCGTAGACACCGGCCAGCATGGCGAAGCCGCCGTGAGCGTCCTGCAGCGCGGGCGGCGCGAAGAAGCCCGGCTTGCGCGCCGCCTCTGCCGAGTCGTCCGACGCCGATACGGGCTCGACCGTGTCCCCCAGCACGTAGGCCGTGCGCCCGTCGGGCAGCGTCACCTGCAACCAGAAACCCGCCGTCTCGCGCGTGGAAATCAGGAAGGTCTCGCCGCGCGGAGCACGATAGATGACCCGGTGCGAGACGCCAGGCCCCGCTCGCAGCTCGGCTTCTGCCACGACTACGCGTGCGTACGCGTCCTCGTCGACCTCGGCAGCGAGCGCTGCGGCGGGCGACAGAAGCGCGCACGCGATGGCGAAATGGGCCAGCTTCATTGGTTGGAAAACTGCGTCGCCCATTGGCGAATCACGTTGGCTTCGTCGCTGTCCTCCGCGAAGATCTGGCGGGGGTGCTGGGCGTTGCCGAGCGGGCGCTGCAGCAGCGGAGCCAGGCTCGGATCGCGCTTCATGCGCGCCTGCGCGGCGGCGTAGTTCTGCTCGGCGGCGCTGGGCACGAGCGCCCCCGGCTGGAGCGCGTCGCCGGAGCACATTTCGCTCACGCGCGGAGGACCGTAGTCGGTCAGCTTGAAGCTGGTGACGCTGAAATGGCAGCCGTTGGCGGGATCGGAGCCCGAGCCCGAGCCGCAGCCCTGCGCGAACAGCACCGGCTCCACCCGGCAGTAGTAGAACTGAACGTCGAAGGTCACGTCCTCCTGCACGAAGTCTGCGCCCAGCTCGATGGTGGTGGGCACGAGCCCCTGGTCGCCGCAGCTCACCGCCAGCAGGACAAGCGCGCCAGCAGCGGCGCACGCGAGCTTCCACGGACGAACCGGCACTCCGCTGACGCTACCAAAACTCGCGCCAAAGCGGGTGTTTGTGCGGGTGCGGTTTCCGCGGCCTTTCCCGCTGCGATGGACGCTCGGTCAGGTGGGCCCGCTTCTGCCAAATACCCACATAAATAGTGCGGTGCGTCGATTGGGGCTTGAACGCACTGCGGCACATGGCTAACTCTTGCCCCTCTTCCAACTGTTGTGGCACCTTGTCCTACATTCACTTACCTTGAATTGGTTCTTCAACCTCTACTTTCAAAGTGACCCCCGGAGCGCCCCTAGAATGAAGCTTTCCCCGTGGTACCTCGCAGCATCGATTCCCGTGGCACTTCTGGCAGGCGGCCAGTTTGGGGCCCAAATCGCCGTTCTCGGGGTGACCGTCGGCATCTTCCTCGGCACGCTAGCGCTCGGGCGACCGCAAGCTAGCGGCGCCACCACGACGCAACACTGACCGCTCCCGATAGCCAACCGCCGCCCTCCGGCGCGCGCATTTCCGCCTTGCCCTACCCTGCCCGGCTCAAGCGCCTCGAGGATCTGTCGCTCCACGACATCGAGGCGCTGCGCCTCATCCTGAGTGGCGGCTCGGTCATCGATTGGCATCGGCTAAACCTCGTCGATGAAGCTGCCGCGCGGCGCTTCATCGAAAATCACGAGCTGATGCCGGACGACCCGAAGGACCGTGCGTTCATCGAGCACGTCAAGCGCGAGTCGGTCAGCTACTTGCGCCGTCATTTTGCCTTCGCCATCCCCAAGCCGGTGGAGGAAGCCAGCGTCGAGCAGCTGCTGCTGCTCGCCTCGAGCAAGGGCCACCGGCAAGTCTGCGCCTGCACGATCCTGAAGGTGCTGCAGATCATCAATCACATGGCGGGCCGCGAGCTCTTGTTTCGCCTGCCGGTCAGCGACCGCGACCTCTTCCACCTGGTCGAAGAGAAGGTTTATCGCGTCGTCGGCACCATGCTCAGCGAGGGCTTCCCGATCACCGAGTTCGTCGGCGGCCGCAAGAACCTCGATTCCACCTATACCAAGCTGCTTTCCAAGCCCGAAGCCACGGCCGCCGCGCTCTACGACAAGCTGCGCTTTCGCATCGTGACGCGCACCCCGGACAACGTGCTGCCGGTGCTCAACTACCTGACCGAGCAGCTCTTTCCATTCAACTACGTGGTCCCAAAACAGAGCACCAACTCGATTTTCGACTTCCGTAGCTACTGCCTCGACAATGCGGGCCTCGCGCAGCTGGTGCCGCAGTTTCAGGGCGACGCGGACGCGCCGCTGCCGAGCGACAACCGCTTCAGCGCGCCGACCTACCGGGTCATTCAGTTCGTGACGGACGTGCCCGTCCGGGTGCCCCCGCACCTGATGGAGTTTGCGCCGGCCGGCTCGGAAAACCTGGGCCCCATCGTCTACATGCTGTGCGAATTCCAGGTGCTAGACGCCGAGAGCGAGGCGCACAACGAGACGGGTGACGCCAGCCACGACGCCTACAAGCACCGCCAGCGCGAGGCGGTGTTTCGACGCCTGCGCCTCGGCGCCCGCGACGGCAAAAAGCCGGAGTGACGAGCCGCTCGACCGGCGCTTCGTCAAAAATCTGCGCGCTCAAGGCGCGCTAAGCGCCGTTCGCGCTGTAATCCTGCCGCGGATTGGAGTAACCAGTGCCTCCGATGCGGCTGCATAGTGCCAAGGTTCCCGAGATTTCCCACCAGATGGTCGTCGCCCTCACCTCGGCGGGCGACATCGAGACGGAGTCTCCGAAGGAAGTCGAGCTGGACGTGCAAGCGGTGCTGAATCAGTTCATCGCCGACGAGCAGGACGTGAGCGATCGCGCGAAGGACGTGCTGGCTCAGCGCGGCTTGCCGCAGAGCGAGCTGGGTCGCATCCGAAAGCTGCTGGCCGACGAGCGCAAAATCAAGCTGGGCGACGACGCCATCGACTACTTGCTGGACCAACTGGTCGAGATGCTGATGCATTCGGCCAACGTCGAAGAGATCTTCGCCGAGGACTTCGAGCTGCGTCGTAAGTTGCGCGATCCGCTACGCAAACAGGCGGCGGTCGACCAAGAGATCGACGCGGAGGTGCGCAACCGGATCAAGCACGTCAAAGAGGGCACCGCGGTGTGGGAAGTGGAGTACCGACGCATGATGGATGACATCAAGCGTCGCAAAGGCTTGTGAGTGCCGGCCCATCCATGCGCAGCATGACCGGCTTCGGCTGCGGCGAGGCCGAGCTCGACGGCCGTCGGCTGACGTGTGAGCTGCGGGCGCTCAATCATCGCTTTCTGGACGTGCGGGTGCGCATGCCCGAGGACCTCACTTCGCACGCATTTTACGTCGAGCAACTGGCTCGCGACCGCTTGTCGCGGGGCCGCTTCGACGTCGGCGTGCGCTACGACGAGGGCTCCAGCACACCCCGTTTCTCGGCCTCGCGCGCACGCGCCGTGTACCAGGCGTTGCTCGAGCTGCGCGACGAGCTCGCGCCGGGCAGCGAAGTGCCGGTGACGGCGCTGGCCTCCTTGCCC
>DATDEV010000216.1:0-5142 GCA_036522995.1 Polyangiaceae bacterium | reverse complement strand
CCAGAAGGGGCCGCCGGGGTGAACGAGCAGCACCTCGAGCAGCGCGCCGGCGCCGCGGTGGACGAGGATGCCGGCGCTGCGCTTGCCCGCGGCCGCCACGTCACTTCTTCTGCTTGAGCTCGTCGGCGGCTTGCTTGGCTTGCTTGCCGATGGGGCCGCTGGGGTCGAGCTTTTGGGCCTTGTCGAGGGCCTCGAGCGCCTTCTTCTTGTCCTTCTTCTCGAGGTGGCGGCCCAGGTAGTAGTAGGCAGGCGCGAACTTGGCGTCGAGCTTGATGGCCGCCTCGTAGTCGGCTTGCGCGCCCGCGTCGTCGCCGAAGTCGTGGCGGCACACGCCGCGCCGCACGTGCAGATCCGGAGCGTCCTTGAGCTTGAGCGCCTTGTCGAGCGACGCGATGCAGTCCGGGAATGCCTTGAGGCGTCCGAAGCGCACGCCGATCGCGGCCAAAAGCGTCGGATCTTCCACGTTCTGGATGGCGCGCAGCTCGGTGATGGCTTCGTCGCGCTTGCCTGCCCCGGCCAGCATCTCGGCGTAGGCGATGCGCAGCTGGGCGTCGTCGGGGCGCGCCTTCACGGCCGCGCCGTAGGCCGCGACTGCTTCGTCCTTCTTGCCCAGCGCCTCGAGCGACAGTGCGCGGTTCATGAGCAGCTCGGGTGACTTGGGGTTGGCCTTCAGCCCCTGCTCGGCCGTGGCCAGCGCGCCCGCCGCGTCTTTCTGCTCGAACTGCGCGCCCGAGAGATTGACGGCCGCTTCCACCAGCTTGGGATCGAGCGCGAGCGCCTTCTTGTACTGCGCCATCGCGCCGGCCACGTCGCCCAGGCCATCGAGCGCGACGCCCAGGTAGAAGGCGGCCTGCGGATCCTGGGCGTCCTTGGCGGTCGCCTCCGTGAGCACCTTCTTGGCGCCCTCGAAGTCCTGCTTCTGGATGGCGTCCATGCCCTGCTTGACCAGCTCGTTCGAAGGCGCGACGACAGCGTCGTTCTTCGGCTTGGCGGGCGGGGCGCCGTCATCGAGCGGCGGCGGATTCTCGGAGCTGGCGGGCGCTGGCGGCGAGCCACACGCTCCGAGCACGAGCGCCAGCGCGCAGCCAAAAGACGCAGCAAAACCGACGCGGAACAGCTTCATGGGCGGCCTATAAGAGCACAGCCCGAAAAGGTCTTAATGACCTTTTTCGAGGTGAGCGATGGTCGAGAGGATGCGATTTTTCACCTCTTCGATGCGCTCGGGCCCGCTGATCTTGGCTCCCGACGTGTCGGTTACGTAAAAAACGTCGGCCACCTGGGTGCCCTCGGTGTTGATCTTGGCGAGCGAGATCTGAAGGTCCAGGTGCACGAGCGTATTGGCCAGCCAGAACAGCAGGCCGAGCTGATCCTTGGTGGTGACCTCGATCACCGAATGACCGGTGGCCACGCGGTTGTCGATGTTGACCTCGGTCTGCACCCGCGGCGTGGGCCGATCGGACCAGCGCGAGCGCCCGGTACCGCCCGTCACCAGCTCGCCCGGTGACAGCTCCTGGCCCAGCAGACGCTGGAAGTCACGCTCCAGCTTGGGCAGCGCCGACGTCACGCCGTCGATGCTCTCGCCGGAGCGCACCCAGAACAAATCCAGCGCGCGCAGCCGCCCGAACTGATCGGTCCACGAATACACCTGCGCGCTGATCACCTTGCAGCGAGCCGCCGTCAGCGTGGCGGTGATCATGGCCAAGAGGCCCGGCCGATCGTCGGCGACGAAGCCAACTTCGACGTAGGGGTCGTTGGTCGTCATCACGGTCACGTTGACCTGCCGCATCTGCGCCTGACGCGCGAAGCGCGAGTGACGCACGATGTCAGCCGGATCGTTGGCGTAGATGTAGCGCTGCGGCATGGCCGCCAGGAAGTGGTCCAGGAACTCGCGTTCGCCACGCTCGGGGCAAAGCGCCCGCACTTCTTCGCGAATCTGCTCCAGGCGCTCCGTGCCGCGCTGCACCGAACCGGCCGTAAAGAAGCGGAACGAGTGCACGTAAAGCTCCTCGAGCACGCGCGCCTTCCAGCTGGTGAGCGCCGTGGGACTGGTGGTCGAGACGTCGCAGATGGTCAGCAGGTACAGCTCGCGCAGCCCTTCGGGGCCGTGCAGGTCTTGCGCGAACAGCTCGATCGTCTTGGGGTCGTCGATGTCGCGGCGCGTGGCCACGTGATACATCTTGAGGTGGGTCAGGATCAGCTGGCCGACCTCGCGCGTGTCGGACTCGGGGATGCCCAGGCGACCGAGGATCTCCTTCGACAGCTCCCTGCCGCGCTGATCGTGGTTCCTGCCGCCGATGTCCTTGCCGATGTCGTGCAGCAGCGCGGCGAAGAACAGCACCACCGGGCGCGTGATTTCGGCCGCCAGGCGCGAGGCCAGCGGATGCTCGGCGGCCAGCTCGCCGCGCGCCAGCGTGCGCAGCCGATCGACCGCCGCCACCGAGTGCACGTCGACCGTGTACACGTGATAAACGTCGTGGTGCACGCGCCCGACGACCGGCGCAAACTCCGGGATCATCGCCACCAGCAGCCCGACGTCGTGCAGCTCCTTGAGCACCGAGCCGTCACGCAGCTTGGTGCGCTGCACGGTGGTCACCAGCCGCACGAACAAGCGTGCGGCTTCCTGGCTCTTGCGCAGCTCCTCGCAGAACGCGGTCGAGCCCGCCACGCGCGCGATCGCGTCGCGCGCGAAGGCGTACACCGGCAAGTCGCGCTTGACCGCCTCGTCGTAAATCCGCAGCGCCAGAGCTGGATCCGTCTCCAGCTGCGCGGGGTCCTCCAGCGAAACCTGGCGATTGGTCAGCTTCAGCCCGCGCCCGAGCGACTCCTCGCGCGGCCGGCGCTTGGGCGGCGGCGCGGCGCGTGACAGCAGCATCTCCCGCGCCTGCACCATGTTGCGCGCGTTGCGATAGTACTCGCTCATGAAGGCTTCGACGCCCGGGCCGCCGGAGCCGTAGCCGAGCAGCTCCGCCACTGCCTCCTGACGATCGAAGCTGAGCCTGTCCGAGCGACGCCCAGCGTAAAGGTGCAGCAGGTTGCGCACGCGCCAGGCCAGCGCCGACGCGTTCTCGATCTGTTGCCACTCGCGCGGCAACAGCACGCCCAGCCGCACCAGCTCCGACAGGTGGCCGACGCGCCAGCGCGCGCGCGCTGCCCAGTGCGCGATGTCAAGGTCACGCAGGCCGCCGATGCCGTTCTTGACGTCGGGCTCCAGCAGGTAAACCGAACCGCCGAAGCGCTCCGAGCGTTCGGCGGCGCGCTGCTCCAGGCGGTCGAGAAAGCGCTGGATGTTACTGGCACCGAACAGGCCTTCGAAGGCGCGATTCAGCAGCTTTTCAGTGCCCGTTTTGTCTCCGGCCACCACGCGCCAATCGAGCAGCGTGGTGGCGGTTGGTAGATCGGTGCGAGCCAGGTCGATCAGGTCGGGGGCGCTGACCACCTGATGACCGATCATCAACCCGGCGTCCCAAAGCGGATAGAGCAGCGCCTCGGCCACGTTGCGCACCTTGTCGGGCCGCGCCGGCGTGAGCAGCCGAACGTCGAGATCGCTGTGCAGCGAGAGTGCACCGCGCCCGTAGCTACCGACCGCGGCCAGGCCGAGCTGGGCGAAGCTCACGTCCTTGGAGAGCTTGCCTTCGAGCGCCTTGAACAGCGAGCAGAGCAGGCCGTCGACCGCGCGGCTGAAGCGCTCTGACGCCGGCAGACCCGCTTCCACCATGCCCCCCTTCACCATCTCTTCGACGGCGCCACGGTGGCGTTGGATGTAGATCTTGATCTCGTCGAGCAGTCCGGGCGAAGCACGCTCGAGCATCGGCCCCGAGACGGAGGCGGTGACGGTAGGGCTCATACTGGGCGGGATTGGAGCGAAACGAGGGCTAGGGCACCGGAGCGGCCGGCAAGCCGATGGCTATCGACGAGGCCGACTTGACCGGCGAGTTATAGCGCTCCGGCCCCGGGGGTCGCAAATGCCAGGCCGAAAAGCGCGTTGCCCGCCAAATGCTAGGCTGCCTGGGCGATGCATCGACGTGGGTTGCTCAGGGTTGCGACGGCTGGGGTGCTGGGAGCGCTGCTCCCCGGCCAGGCGGACGCCTCGGTTTCCAGAGCGCTTCGGCTGGAGCAATTGGTGGGGCGAAGTCGCCACGTGGTCCTGGGCGAGCCGCTCGACGGCTACTCGGTGTGGGAGACGATCGGCGATCGTCGGCACATCGTGAGCTACACGCGTGTGCGCACCCACGAGCTCCTGGCTGGCGCCGATCCGGAGCACGAGGAGATCCTGGTGCGCACGCTGGGTGGACGCGTCGGCAAGCTCGGTGAGCTGGTGCCCGGCGAAGCTCGCTTGCAGCTCGGCTCGCGCGGCGTGCTGTTCACCATGCTGAGCGGCGAGACCCTGACCGTGACCGCCATGGCGCAGGGACACTATCCGCTGCGGCGCGACGGCACTTCCGTGGAGTGGCTGCAGCGCAGCCCCGAAGCGATGGACCTGGTTGGCGAGGATGGCTCGGCCGTTCGCCAGCTGAGCGGCCTGCGCATTGCCGAGGCGCGCACGCTGCTGCGCCAGGTGCGCCCGCAATGAGCGCGCGCTTCGCTTTGGGGCTGGCGCTCTCGCTAGCCCTGCTGGGCAGAGCCCTGCCCGCTTCGGCCTATTGCCTCACCCGCGGCTGCAACGAAGCCACCGAGAGCTGCAGCACCGACTTCAACGGTTGCATCAACGAGCCTGGCGCCAAGACCCTGCATTGGGCTTCGGGCTGCGTGTCGTTCGACGTGCAGCAAGACGGCTCCGCCCTGCGCGGAATCAGCTACGAAGACGCGCGTTCGGCGATTCACGACGGTTTCTCGGAATGGCTGAACGCCGACTGTGGCGGCGGTGAGCATCCGGACATCATGATCAAGGACTACGGCCCGGTCGAGTGCCGCGCGTCCGAATACAACCAGGACGCTGGCAACGCCAACGTGTTCCTGTTCCGCGACGACTCCTGGCCGTACGAGAACTCGCTCGACACACTCGCGCTGACCACGCTGATCTACGACGCCGACACCGGCGAGATCTACGACGCCGACGTGGAGGTGAATACCTTCGAGTCACCGATGTCGATCGCCCCGCTCGGCGATCCGCTCGCGCGCACCGAAATCGACTTCCGCTCGGTC
>DATDEV010000215.1:0-3731 GCA_036522995.1 Polyangiaceae bacterium | reverse complement strand
TCACGTCGGTGTCGGCGGGACCACCGTGGGGTGGATTGTATTTGAAGCCGCCGTCACGCGGCGGGTTGTGCGACGGGGTGACCACGATGCCGTCGGCTAGCCGAGCAGGCTTACCGCGGTTGTGGCTCAAAATGGCGTGCGAGATGGCGGGCGTGGGCGTGAAACGGTCCTGCCACAAAACCTCGACGCCGTTGGCAGCCAGCACCTCGAGCGCGCTCTGCTCGGCCGGGCCGGAGGCAGCATGCGTATCCTTGCCCAAGAACAGCGGGCCGGAGACCCCTGCTGCGGCGCGATGCTCGCAGATGGCCTGCGTGATGGCGCGGATGTGCAGCTGGTTGAAGCTGCCATCTTCCGGCGAGCCACGGTGGCCACTGGTACCGAAGCTCACCAGTTGCTCGGCGTTCTCGGGATCGGGCCGCTTGTCGTAGTAGGCAGCCGTCAGGCGATCGACGTCGATGAGCAGCTCGGGGGGCGCGGTTTTGCCAGCGAGGGAATGGGCCATGCTTTGCGGGCCCGACCCTACCACGGCTCCCAGCCGTGGCGGACCCACAGGTTGAGCCGCAAGGTCGGCGAAGGCCGCAACAAAAGGCGACGGCGCAAGGTCGCAAATGCTTGCGCCCTGCGCCGTCTGGGAAAGAAGCACGCGCTGGCGGGGGAAGAGGACGTTAACCGGCGCGCACCTCGATCTTGCGAGGTTTGGTGTGGGCTGCCTTGGCGAGGCGCAGCTTCAAAACGCCAGCAGAGAGCTCGGCGCTGATGCCATTCGGATCGAGCTGCTCGCTGACGCGAAAGGTGCGACTGTAGACGCTGGCGGTGTCGCCGCTGCCGCGGCGGCCTTCGATGCGAAGCTCGGGCGCTTCGAAGCTCACCGAAAGGCCGTCCGGCTCGACTCCTGGCAGGTCGGCGATGAGCAGGAGCTCGTCTTTGCCTTCGTAGATGTCGACCGGCAGCGGGACTTCGCGCGCACGCGTCGCAAGGCTGGGATGGGTTTCGCTTTCGGTGGTCACGGCTTTGGGGTTTTCCTGGGGGTTACGCGATTTGAAGAGCGACATGGGTTACCTCCTCCTGCTTCAGGCGGCCGTCACACTGATCTGCCGCGGCTGGGCTTCAGCCACCTTGGGTAGCGTGAGCGTCAGCACCCCGTGCTTGAGGGTTGCGACGACCTTTTCGGCGTCGACGCGCGCGGGAAGTTGGTAGCTCTTGGCGAAACGAAACTCGCGCCGCTCGCGCCGGTGCACCGAATGTCCTTCCGGCAGCTCGAGCTTGCGCTCACCGCGCAGCGTCAAGGTGTCGCCGGCTACGCTGATCTCGAAGTCCTTTTCGGTGAGACCTGGGACGTCGGCACGTAGCACGAAGTTACTGCCATCGTCGTCGAAGCTCACGGCCTGCGGAGACGGCGCCCCGGCGGCGCGCTCGAAGTCGCCAACCAGGCGATCCAGCTCGCGACGGAGCTGGCCGTGAGGGTTGTAGGCACGCCCAAAGTCGGCGAAGCCGAAGCTGGGCCAATCGCTGAAATCACTGAATCGAGTGAGCATGATCTGGGTCCTCCTTGGGGAACGGAAAAATGGCTGTCGACGAGTGGGCGCACGAGCAGCTCACGCCGCCCAGGCCCAGCCCAGCGAGTGAGCATCACCGCAGTTTCCTGCGGCATCTCTCGTGGACCCCTGCACCTTGCGCATCGCCTCAGGGCCGCGCAAGGGGGGGCCTTTACACAATCATTCCGGACGCAGCAGCGCCAAGTCGTCGAGCCAAATGTCCAGCGAGCTGGTGCCAGCCGACCATTCGATACCGAGGATTTCGGCCGCATTGAAGCCGGTGAGCGGTGCGCCCCAGCCGCCTCTCTGCGTCACTCGTGTTTCGAGTGACGTAGCTACGGCACTTCACGCAAGCTGGCGCCCTCGCGCGAGAGCACCTTGTCACCGCGCAGCAAGAACGCCGGACTGTCGAACGTGACCCCGCCTTTGCGCTGCAGCGTGCAGTCGATGTGATGCTCGGCGGCGTCGCCGCGGTACGCGCAATAAGGAGCGCCGGTCCAGTCGACGCTCACGCGCTCGGACTTCGGCAGGCTGAGCGAGAGTCGGTACTTGCCAGCATCGAGCGAGTAGTAGATGCGCCGATTCTGATCCACCCCCACCAGCTCGGGCGTGAGCGTGCGCACCACCTCGACCTCGATCTGTCGCGTGAGCTCGCCGGCTCGGACCGCAAGCTTGGCCCTGCCGACGCTGCCCGGCACCAATTTGCCAGCCCGCGCCACGACGACACTGCTGGGCTCCGCGGTGATGCGGAGCGGCAGGTCGAGCTCGCCACCTGCTGCGTCCAGCACCTGGATCGGCACCTCGACCTCACCAGCAGTGATGTCGAGGCTGAGCCGCGCTGGCCCTTCGAGTCGACTCGCGAGCTTGCACGAGAGCTTGGTGCGGCCGACCACACCCGCGATGTCGAGCGAGACGCTGCCCTCGCCCGAGCGCGAGCAGCTCAGCAGGCCGAGTGCGTCGACGCTCGCCAGCTCCGGCGGGCTTACCTGGAAGCTGAGCTTGCCGTCCAGCCGGCTGGTCGTGCCATCTTGCCCGATGGCCCGCACCTGAACCGGCAGCGGCGCCTTGGAGGTGATGACGCTGGGCAACTCGAGCCTGAGCTCGCGCGGCGGCTCGCGTCGGGCGCAGGCGCCGGCGGAGCTCAGCAAGGCCGCCAGCCAGAGCAGATGCCAGGTTGGTCTCATCGCAATCAACGGCTCAGGGTTTGCGTGCGCTGGCGCAACCGACGTTGAGGCTGAGCTCGAGCTTGCCTTCGGACCAATACTTGTCGATGGCGTCGCGCACGTAGCTGAGCGGCTTGGCCACGTCCTCGATGCCGATCCACGCCTTCACTTCGGGCAAGATCAAAAGCCTGCTCACAGGGTCCTCGACGAATGCGCGCCCGCTATCGAAGGTCAGACTGGTCTGACGAATCTCCACGTCCACGTCCGCAAGGCCGACTTGTTCGAGCTCCTCGCTCAACGATTCGATGCTGGGCCGGGCCAAGAGCGCCGCCTCCACCGCTTTGGAAAATTCGCTATCGTCGTGCTTGAGCGCGTACTCGCGGAACAGATCCGCGATTTCCTGAAAGGAGCCGCGCAGCGGTAGCGCGATGACGGCCTGCCCGCCCGAGCAGAGCAAGCGCTCCATCTCGCTCAGCAGCGCCAGACGTTCATCACTGCCGAGCGCAGGATGCAGCGTGAGCGCGTGCGTGTAGAGGCCTTCCTCCTGGTCGGTGGCATCGTCGCTCGACGGCCGATACTCGATGCGCAGGTCGCCCATCACCTGGGCCTTGTTGCGCGCCAGCTCCAGCGCCGGTAGCGACGAGTCGATGCCGACGATGTCCGCGCCGTCGCTGTGCTCGTAGATCTTGAGGTCGGGGTAGCCGGTTCGACAGCCCAGGTGGATGATGCGCGCCGACTCGCCGACCAGCAGCATTTGCTGAGCCAGCTCCCCGAATAGGGAGAGGTAACGCGGCACGACGAACGTCTCCAGAATCGCTGCGTCGGCCGGGCTCAGCTTGTCGGTCTGAAACACGGAACCCACCTGGGTATCAGACCTTTTTCTGGGATGCCAGCGGACTTTCCGCGCGTTAGGCTGAGTTAGATGGTTCTCCCCGGTCCTGCGCCGCGCGCCTGGGCGTCCCTCTTGGCGCTCGCGCTCGCGCTCCGCTCGCCCAGTCTCGTGGCGTTCGGGGCCCCAGCCCCAGGCCCAGGC
>DATDEV010000214.1:0-3536 GCA_036522995.1 Polyangiaceae bacterium | reverse complement strand
GCACTTCGCTGAGCTCGTCTGCGAGATCGTCCAGCCGCGCCGCTTCGTGGTCGCCCGGCTCCATCAGCCGCGCCTCCACCAGGTCCAGCTTGAGCAGATCGCGGTGGCCTACCTTCACACGCCGCGGCGTGCGCGCGTTCTGGCCGCGCGCTACCGGAATTTCCGAAGAGACCTCACCGGTCCAACTCTTGAGCGCCTCGGGCCCCCGGCCCAGTAGCTCCAGTTGTACCGAGGTGGTGGAAGGCAGCGCGCTCCACAGCAGCAGCCGCTCGGTGAGCGCTACTTCTTGAGCCATGCGCCAACGGATGCGCTGCTCCAGCCGCAGGCCCAGGTCGAAGCGCAAGCCATCGACCGCGATCAGCTCCACGCGCCGCGCGCCGTGAAGCCTGCCGATGCGCAGCGCAATGTCGGGGATGTCGAGCACCATGCTGGGGCGCTTGCCGCGCACGCGCAGCGCGGCAAAAGCTTCGCGATAGCTCTGCTCGAAGGCGCTGGCCCAGGTCGCGAGCACTTGCTTGGCCGAGGCGTCGCCGATGCCGCGAGCCACGGCGTCGGCGAGCGGCACATAGGCGCTCACGAACATGCGCTCGATCACGCTGAGCGGCTTGGGGCCGCGCGCCGTGGTGAGCTCGTCGGCCCAGGTGCGCCAGTCGCTCTCGGCGGAGGCGTAGAGCGGGCCACGCAGGAAGGGCTCGGGCGGGACCGGCGTGGGCTCGAAGGGCGGCTCGTCGCTTTGCGGCGTGGGCGGCAGGGCTGCGGCGACCTGCGGCGGAGGCGTCGAAAAGGCCGTCAGATCGGGGGGCACCAAGCTGAGGCCGCTCTCGGAGCTGGGGGGCGGAGTGAGCGCCTCCAGCACTTCACTCGCCTCGAGCGTGCGCGCTACCTGGACGTGGGGTGGCACGAGCGTGGCTGCTTCGAGCTCTGCTTCGAAGCTCGACTCGCGCTGCGTGGCTTCCATCACGGCCGAGCTGCGTGCCACGGCGGGCGAGACGGCGGGCGGAGCCGCCGTCTCCAGGCAAACGATTGGGCTCGGCGCGCTGCCGGGCATGAGCTCTTGGATCGCCACCGGCACCGTGAACACCCGCAGCCCGCGATCGGCGGCGTTCAGGTACAGCCGCAGCGGGTGGAGCGCCGCCGCCGTGAGCAGGTAGCGCAGCACCGCGCTGTCCTCGGTGTCGAGCGTGTGGTCGCAGTCTGCCATACCGCCCAGCGTGCCCAGCCCGAGCGCGATGCCGCGGAGCTCGACCAGCCGCGCGCGGTAGAGCTGGTCGGCGAGCGATAGCGCCAGGTCGGTCGCGGCCGCGACTCCGGGCGGGCAGGCGCCTCGCCGCTCGAGCGCACCTTCGATCGCTGCCTCGATCAGTACGCCCAGCCGACCGCGGTGACCGGGGCCTGGTGAATCGAGCTGCACCGTGAGCAGACCTTCTCCTTCGGCCTCGCTCAGCAGCTCGGCCAGCACTCCGGGCCCCACGAAGCGCGCCTCCCCAGCGTTGGCGGGGGCGGCAGCTTCGGCCGACGCACCGGTCGAGCCGGAGCCGTGGCTGGGGGGAGTAAAAAGCGACGCGGGCTCGATCATGGGCCCAAAGTGCAAACAAAGCGCCGTTTGGCCCAGTTTTCGGCAGTTCAAGCCCCCAACCAACCCCTCGAGCAGCGCGTTTGGGGCTTGGGGCCCCAAACGCCACGACACAGCGGGTTGGGGCCCCAAACGCAACGAGGCAGCGCGCTACGGCCGTTGACGGATCCCCCCGCCATCCATAAGATCGTTTCGGCTCCCTCTGCGGGGTGCGCGAGTCCGTAGTAACGAATCCCGAATAGACACTGAACCGGGAGATGAGTCCCTGGTGGAGAGCAAGCCCGGATTTTCTCACCGGGAAGCCAGAAGCCGGGGAAATAAGAGTTTCCCACCTAGCACTGCTAGGGGTTCGGACTACATCCATGACTTCGCGGCCCAAGCGGTAAGTAGCCTCTGAACGGGCTGGCGTTTTTCGCTGGCCCGTTCGCCTTGGTACAGATTACCGTGCCACGGCAATGAGCACGATTGGGACTCACGAAGCGCGTCGAGGTAGCGCGTGGCGAGTGTTGGCGCTGCTAGCGGTGCTGGCGATCCCGGCCACCGCTGACGCTGCACGAGTGAAGGGTCGGCTGGAAGGCTTTCGCCTGCTGCGCAACCCGGTATGGGCCGAGGCGAAGGAGCCCAGCAATTTCGGCTACTCGTTTCGCGAGCCGGTGCCGACGGTGCGCGCCGACTTCCGCCGCCCGTTCCCGCACATTCCCAAGGAGCTCTGCGTCGCGCTGCTGGCCAGCACGCCGCAGAAGCCGCCCCCGCCCGTGCTGGTCCGCGTCGGTGGTGGGCGCACGACGCCGGTCACGATCGTGGTTCCACCGGGCACGCGCCTCACCTTTCAGAATACCGATCCCTTCAAGCACCGCCTCTACGGTGTGGGGCTCAAGACGTTTCCGGCGGCCGAGCAGGGACAGGGTGCTCAGCGCGAGTGGACGGTGTCGACACCCGGCACGTTCGAGATTCGCGACGAGGCTGCACCCAGCTTGCGCATGTGGGTCGTGGCCGAGCCCAACGTGGCCAGCATCACCTACCCCTCGCTCAAGGGTGAGTTCTCGGTCAACGTCGAGGCCGCTGGAGAGTACACGCTGCAGGCCTACTTCTCGGGTAAGAAGGTGGGCGAGGCGGTGCCGGTCAAGATCGACGCCGCCGACGTGGAGCTGAAGGCCGCCATCAAGGTGATGGACGCAAAGACCGCCGACGCCGAAGAAAAGGCCGAGAAGGCCGCCGCCGAGAAGGCCGCCAAGTCGCAGGACCCCAAGTAAGTCATGCTCGCATCACGCTTTTGGTACGTGGTCCTGGGACTCCTGATCGGTCTCGCCACCTTCCTGCTGTTCCTGGCGACCAGCATGTACAACCGCGCCGGCGCGCTGGCGATGGGGCAGGCGCTGTCGTCCGACAGCCAGGTGGTCAACTGGTACTTGAGCAACGACTCGCGCGTGCGCTCGGCGCAGCTGATTCAGTTCGGCGTCGACAGCGACGTCGCCAAGTCGCTGGCCAAGTCGAGCGAGAACGACATCAAGGTGCCGGACGAGTCGCGCGAGAAGGCGCTGGCGGCCCTGAAGAAGGTCAATGCGGGCATCCCACCCGAGCAGGCGTTCGACGCCGTGTTCGCGGTCGACCAGCACGGGCGCGTGGTGGCGCATCTCGGCTACGAGCAGGCTTCGGGCAACGCCGACTTCGAGCTCGGCGGCTATCCGGTGGTGGCCGACGCGCTGCGCGGCTACATCCGCGACGACACCTTGGTGCTCGACCGCATCTACCGCGTGGTGGCGCGCCCGGTCGAGCTCGACACCTCGCAGTTGCCGGCCGGCGCGATCGTCGGCGCGCGCATCCTCGACGATCGCTTCGCCCGCGAGCTATCGTCGCGTACCGGCGCTGCGATCGCGTTCTACACGGCGGGGCAGCGTGTCTCCTCGGGCGCGCCCGAGTCCTTTCCCATCTCGCAGCTGGACCAGATCGTGAGCGACTTCGC
>DATDEV010000213.1:0-2381 GCA_036522995.1 Polyangiaceae bacterium | reverse complement strand
AGCATGGCCTAGCCGCCCGTGGCCAGGCGCCGCTCGACGCTCCGCACCTGCGCCACGATCAGCTCGACCACCTGCTCGATGGTCAGCGCCGAGCTGTCGACCAGCTGAGCGTCTTCTGCTTGGCGCAGCGGCGCTACGGGTCGGGTGCTGTCGCGCCGATCGCCCTCGTTTACCTCGCTGAGCACGTCCTCGAACGCCGGCGGAGTACCGTTCACGGCCAGCTCGTCGAAGCGGCGCTGCGCCCGGACCTCGGCCTTTGCCGTCAGGTAGAACTTGGCTTCGGCGTCGGGGAACACGACGGTGCCGATATCGCGGCCCTCCAGCACCACGCCGCCCTCTCGCCCCTGCCCGCGCTGCATCTCGAGCAGTGCCCGGCGGACCCCCGGGTGCGCCGAAACCTTGCTCGCGCCCTGGCCGATGGTTTGGGTGCGAATGGCCATCGACACGTCCTGCCCGCGCAGCTGCACCTTGGTCGAGCCGTTGTCGTTGCGCCGCAGCTGCACCGCCTGCTCGGCGACCAGCGCCTCGGCCAGCGCGCTCGCCCGCTCGGCGTCGTCGAAGCTCACGTCCGCGCGCTCCGCCACCAGCGCCACCACGCGGTACAGCGCTCCGGTGTCGACAATCACGTAGCCGAGCCGATCGGCCACCTTGCGCGTCACGGTGCTTTTGCCCGCCCCGGCAGGACCATCGATGGCCACGACGGGTTTACTTCGGGGGGGATTCACTGGACCTCGAGCTCCGCCCCCAGCGCGCGCAGGGTCCCGACGAAGCGCGGGAAGCTGACGGCGATGGGGTCAGCATCTTCAACCACGCTTTCGCCATCGGCGGCAAGCGCCAGCAGCGCCGCGGCCATGGCAATCCGATGATCTCCGCCCGAGCTCACGTGGGCGGCCTTCAGCGGCCGCTCCGGTTCGCCCTCGATCAGCAGCCCATCCGGCTTTTCGCTACACGACACCCCGAACGCCCTGAGCAGGCCCGCCAGCTCCGTCAGCCGATCCGGAGACTCCTCGCGTAGCTCGGCCACGTCCGAAATTTCGGTCACGCCGCGCGCCTTGGCCGCCAGCACGCAGGCGACCGGCACCTCGTCCATGCCCCGCAGCGCCAGCTCGCCGGAGATCTTGATCGCGCGCAGCGGCGCGAAGCGCGAGCTGACCTCGCCAAACGGCTCACCCAGCGAATCACTTTTGGGAGTGATGCCGGTGCGGCCGCCGAACAGTCGAATCATGTCCAGCACGCCCGTGCGCGTGGGGTTCAGCCCGGTGCGGCGCGTGCTCACGCTGCTGTCGGGTACGAGCTGGGCCGCGGCCAGAATGAACGCAGCCGCCGAAATGTCACCCGGGATGTCGGCCTCGAAGCCGCGAATCGCCAGCGGATCGGCAGGCGGATGCAAGCTGACCATCGAGCCCACGGCCTGCACTGGCAAGCCCAGCGCGTCGAACATGCGTTCGGTGTGGTCGCGCGACAGCACCGGCTCGTGAATCAAAGTCGGACCCGAAGCGAACAGGCCGGCGAACAGAAGCGCGCCCTTGGCGTGATCGTTCGGCCGACTCATCACGTAATCGATGGGCTCGAGCCGTTCGGCCGTCAGCGGCCCGATCGTGAGCGGCAGGCACAGCTCGCCGGGCTCGTCGGGGTGCGGCGTGCCCACGATCTGGGCGCCGCGGCGCACCAGCGGCTCGGTGATGGCGCGCATGCGGCGCCGCGAGTTGGTGGCGCTGCCCCGCAGCTCGGTCGCAAAAGGCTGCCCGGCGAGCACGCCGGTGAGCAGTCGGGCGATGGTGGGCGAATGTCCACAGTCGAGCGGCTCGGCCGACGCGGTCAAGCCGCGCAGGCCCCGGCCGCGAATGCGCAGCGTACCCTTGGCATCGTCGTCGTAGCGCACGCCGAGCAACGCCAGCGCGCGCAGCATGCCCAGGTTATCGCTGCCGTAGGCGAAACCGCGCAGCTCGCAAGGGCCGTTGGATAGCGCTGCCAAGAGCAGCGCGCGGTGCGTGATGCTGCGATCGCTCGGCACCGGCACACTGCCGGTGAGAGGCTTGGCGGAGGGACGGACGATCAGGCGTGACGGCATGCGTGACCGCTACTCATTGTGACACGGTCTGCGGCCTGGCTTTGGGCAGGGAACCGAGCAAGTCATCCAGACGTGACAGCAGCGCCGCGACCGCGACCGCGTCGATGCCCGCCACGAAGTGCCCTTCCTTGCCCACGGCGTCCGCCTGCAGCTTCCTGACCGGCTGCGGGATGCCGAGCAGCGCCAGAAAGGGCGTATAAGTATCGAGCATCGCGCGCGTTTCGCCCACCTGGCCGGCTCCGACCCGGGCGCTCTCATCGTCTGGGTAGACGAGCGTGCCGGCGAGGTTCACGCCAGGTGGCGCGAAGTT
>DATDEV010000212.1:0-6442 GCA_036522995.1 Polyangiaceae bacterium | reverse complement strand
CGTGGAGCGGTTGCCGAGCGCCGTGCAGCCCAAGGCACAGCGCAGCTGGGAGTGGCGGCAGGGCGCAACCACGGATGCTGCCGACCCTGAAAAGCTCAGCTTGCTGACCCTCGTCGAAGCCGTGCTCGTGTAGCCTGCGCTGGCGCTCAGGCGCCCCTGCGCAGCCGCTCCGCCAGCCGCGTCACGCGCTCTTCGCGGCGAGTCTCGTTGAGCGCCAGCTTGAGCGCGCGCGGGTCAGCGACCAGCACGCACAGCTGCTTGCCGCGCGTGACTGCGGTGTAGACCAAATTGCGCGAGAGCATCACGAAATGCGACGTGAGCAGCGGGATCACCACCGCCGGGTACTCGCTGCCCTGGCTCTTGTGAATGCTGGTGGCGTAAGCCAAGACCAACATGTCCAGGTCGGAGTCCTGGTACTCCACCTCTCGACCATCGAAACGCACGCTCAAACGCCGCTGCTCGAGGCTCACGCGCTCGATGAAGCCGACGTCGCCATTGAAGACCTCGCGCTCGTAGTCGTTCTTGAGCTGCAGCACCTTGTCGCCTTCGCGGAAGATCTGGCCGTGGTGCTCGATGCTCGGCCCCTGCGGGTTGAGCGTGGCTTGCAGCAGCTGATTCAGCGCGGTGGTGCCGGCGGGGCCGCGGTGCATGGGCGTGAGCACCTGCACGTCGCGCCGCGGATCGAAGCCAAAGCGGCGCGGGATGCGCAGCGCCACCAGCTCGCGCACGGTCTCGGCGGCCTCCTCGGCTTCGCGTCGCTGCACCACGAAGAAGTCCGCCCGCGGCGCGTCGGGGTCCGCGCTCTCCGGCATCTCACCGGACAGAATGCGGTGCGCGTTCTGCACGATGCGGCTCTCGCCGGCCTGCCTGAAGATCTCGTTCAGCCGCACCGTCGTCACCACCCCAGACTCGATGATGTCGCGCAGCAGCGCGCCCGGTCCGACCGACGGTAGTTGGTCGGAGTCGCCGACGATCACCAGGCGCGCGGCGTCCGGCAGCGCCGACAGCAGGGCCGCACCGAGCGGGACGTCGATCATCGACGCCTCGTCCACGATCACTACCTCCGCCTCCAGCGGCTTCTGCGCACCGAGTTGGAAACCACCGCCGCGAGGATCGAACTCGAGCAGACGATGCAGCGTGCTGGCCTCGTGCGAGGTGGCTTCCGACAGGCGCTTGGCGGCTCGTCCGGTGGGCGCAGCCAGCCTGACCTCGAGCCGCGCGCGCTTCATCACGTCCAGGATGGCGCGCACGATGGTGGTCTTGCCCACACCGGGGCCGCCGGTCACGACGATCAACTTGTGCTCCGCGGCGCCGCGCACGGCAGCACGCTGCGCCGGCGCGAGGCTGACTCCCGCCTGCTGCTCGAAGCGCGCGATCGTGCTGTCGATGCCGGACAGCACGCGGCCAGGCCGAGAAAGCAGCCTGAGCAGGCCCTCCGCCAGCGCCACCTCGGCGCGGTGCAGGCGCGCCAGGTAGACGCCGCCGTCCTCGATCACGACCAGGCCGCTGGCCCACAGCTTGTCGAGCGCTGGACCCACGTGTGACTCGTCGACCTCCAGCATCGCCGCGGCGCGCTCGCTCAGGGCCTCGCGCGGGAACAGCACGTGCCCTTGCTCGGATAGCCCGCTCAGCTCGTGCAGCACGCCCGCCTGCACTCGCTCCGGATGATCGCCGGCGATGCCCAGCGATTTGGCGATGCGATCGGCGGTCTTGAAACCAATCCCGCGCACCTCCAGCGCCAGCCTGTACGGCGACTCCTGCACCACGCGCGCGGCGGCGTCGCCATAGTGCTTGTGAATGCGCGCGGCCAGCGCCGGTGAAGCGCCGTGCGTCTGAAGTAGCATCATCACGTTGCTGATCGCGCGCTGCGCAGCCCACGCCTTCTTGACCTCCTGCACGCGCCGCTCCCCCATGCCCGGGATCAAGCGCAGGCGCTCCGGCTCGTGGTCGAGCATGGTGAGGCTGTCCATGCCGAACGCCGACACGATGCGCTTGGCGAAGGCAGGACCTACCCCGGGAATCAGCCCCGAGCCCAGGTAGCGCTCGAGACCCACTAGCGTCTCGGGCGCCAGCGTGACCAGGGTGTCAGCGCGAAATTGCTCGCCGTGCTTGGGATCGAGCCGAAAATCACCGGTGATGCGCACGCGCGTGCCGCTGCCCACGGGCGGCAGCTGGCCGACCACCGTCACGCTGCCGCGCGCTCGGGCCGGCCCTTCGAGCGAGCCCAGGCGCAGCACGCGAAAGCCAGTTGCCTCACTTTCGTAGGTGATGCGCTCGACTTCTCCGGTCAGCGTGATCGGGCCCATATCCGGGCGCCATATTACTCGTCACGCCGCCCGGGGTGTGCCCAGTATAGTGGCGCCCCGATGACGGCCTCTCAGAGACTCCACGAGCGCTGCGGTTGCGGCGCGGCACGCGCTCCCTTCAGCTTCGCCGGTACCGAGCGAAAGTACGAGCGTTCGCGCCCCTACCGCATCGACCACCTGTTCGTCGACCTGGCGCTCGACTTCGACGCCAAGGCCGTCCGCGGTCGTGCGCTGCTGGACTTCACGCGCGTCGCCCCGGACGCTTCGACCTTGCAGCTGGACGCGCTGGGCTTCGACCTGGAGAGCCTGCGCGTCGATGCCGGCTCGGGCTTCGAGCCGGTCCGTTACAGCTACGACGGAGAATGCATCACGCTCGAGGGTTTGCCCGAGCGCGGTCAGCTGCGCATCGACTATCGCGCGCAGCCCAAGCGCGGCCTGTACTTCCTGGAGCCGGACGAGCAGGTCAAGCACCGGCCGCAGCAGGCCTGGACGCAGTGCCAGGACGAGGACGCGCGCCATTTCATTCCTTGCGTCGACAAGCCCCACGTCAAGATGACGACCGAGCTGTCGGCCACCGTACCGGCGGGCTTTCAGGTGCTGTCCAACGGCGAGCTGACCAGCTCCGAGACGCGCGGCAAGACGCCCTGGACCTACCGCTTCAAGCTCGACCAGCCCCACCCGAGCTATCTGCTCACGCTGGTGGTTGGTCATTTCGACGTGGTCGAGGACAGGCCGGCCAAGCTCGCGAGCCGCGAGGTGCCGGTCACCTACATGGTGCCGGTCGGGCAAGCCGCCAGCGCCGCCCGCAGCCTGGGCGAGACGCCGCGCATGCTCGAGTACTTTTCGCGGCTATTTGGCGTGGATTTTCCGTGGTCGCGCTACTCACAGGTGGTGGTCAGCGACTTCATTTTCGGCGGTATGGAGAATACCTCCGCTACCACGCTCTACGAGCACGTGATGCTCGACGAACGGGCGGCCCTGGACATCAGCTCCTGCGATCTGGTGGCGCACGAGCTGGGGCATCAATGGTTCGGCGACTACGTGACCTGCCGCGATTGGTCGCACGCCTGGCTGAACGAGGGCTTTGCCACCTTCTGCGAGCACTTGGAGCGTGAGCAGCGCCTGGGGCGCGACGAGTACGACTACGGCGTGGCCGGCGATCTGGACACCTACCTGGCGGAGGCCTCCGGCCGCTACCAACGACCGATCGTGTGCCGCGACTACGCCGAGCCGATCGACTTGTTCGACCGTCACCTGTACGAAAAGGGCGGACTGGTGCTGCACATGCTGCGGCGCGAGCTCGGCGACCAGGTGTTCTTCGCCGCGGTCAAGCTGTACCTGACCCGACATGCCTTTGGTATCGTCGAGACCAACGACCTGATGCGCGCGCTCGAGGAGGTGTCGGGTCAATCGCTCGAACGCTTCTTCGATCACTGGGTGTTTCGGCCCGGTCACCCGGAGCTGAGCGTGAAGGTGGCCTACGACGACGGCCTGCTCAGCGTGAGCCTGAAACAGGCGCAGAAACCGGGCGAAACGGCGATTTTTTCGCTACCGATCGAGGTGGAGGTGTTTGCCAAGGACGGCAGGCGCAGCCGTCACCGCAAGCAAATGAGCGAAGCGCAGGACATGCTCACGGTAAAGCTCGACGAGCGACCGCTGCACGTCGGCTTCGATCCAGAGCTACGCAACACCTGCAAGCTCACGTTCGAGGCGCCTGGCGACATGCTGCGCCACCAGCTCGAGCATGGCTCCTGCGCACTGCTGCGCTGGTCGGCCGCCGACGCGCTGTCGAAGAAGAGCGACACGGCCAGCGTGCGCGTGCTCAGCGACGTGCTGTTGCGCGAGGATGAAGCTTGGATGGTACGCGTCGAGGTGGCACGCGCCCTGGGCAAAGTGCGCTCGGACGAGGCCCTGGCGGCATTGCTCAAGGCGCTGAGCAGCTCGCATCCCAAGCTGCGACGCGCGGTGGCTGGAGCGCTCGGCGCCTTCAAGAAGCCGGAGGCGGCCAAGGCGCTCAGCCGCTTGCTCGGGACCGAGATCAGCTACCTGGTCACCGCCGATGCGGCGCGCGCGCTCGGGCGCACCCGTCAGCCCGGCGCGCTAGAAACGCTGAAATCGACGCTGGACGAGCCGTCCTGGGCCGACGTGATTCGCGCCGGCGCGCTCGACGGCCTGGCTGCGCTTCGCGACGACGCGGCGCTCGAAACCGTGTCCAAGCGCACCCGCTACGGCATTCCGACGCGGGGTAGGCGGGCCGCGGTACACGCGCTGGCCAGCCTGGGTGAGGGCAAGCGGACGCGCGAGCAGCTCGAGGAGCTACTCGACGACAAAGATCCTCACTTCAAGATCGACGTGGTCTCGGCGCTGAGCACGCTGGGCGACAACAAGAGCCGCCCTGCCCTGCGCCGCGCGCTCGACCGGGAGCTCGACGGCCGCGTATTGCGACGACTGCGCGAGGCCTTGCGCGACCTGAGCGACGCGCCCACGCTGGAGAAGAAGCGCCTGAACGAGGAGCTCGAAAGCGTGCGCGACGAGCTGCAAGAGCTGAAGAATCGCCTGGGCAAGCTGGAGGGTCGCAAGACCGACAAGGCAGACAAGACCGACAAGGCAGAGGCCAAGCCCGCAGCGGCCAAACCCGCCAAGGCCAAGCCCGCAGCGGCGCGTCCTCAGCCCTCCGCAGCTGCAGGGCCGCAGGCCAAGGCGCAGCCCAAAACGGCTCGAGCCAAGCCAGCAGCAAAGGCCCCAGAGCCTGCCAAGGCCAAGGCTCCATCCAAGTCCAAGCCCGTGCCCAAGCCCCCCCACAAGCCGCTCCCGCGGACGGGCAAGAGGAGCAGGTGAGCGACGCGGCCAGCGTCAAGCTGGAGCGACGCGGCGGCATCGCGCTCGTCACCCTCGACCGTCCCGAGCGCATGAACGCGCTGTCGCGCGGTCTGGTCGCTCGCTTCGGTGAGGTCGGGCGAGAGCTTCTGAGCCAGGACGACGTGCGACTGGTGATCGTGACTGGCAGTGGCGACAGAGCGTTCTGCGCCGGCGCCGACCTGAAGGAGCGCGCCGGTATGAGCTCGGACGAAGTGCGCGCCCTGCTGCTCGCCTACGAGACCGAGCTCGGTTGGCTCGAGACGTTCCCCGCGCCCACGCTGGCCGCCATCAACGGCGTAGCGCTCGGCGGTGGCCTCGAGCTCGCGCTGCTATGCGACCTGCGCATCGCCGCGCAGCACGCCGTGGTCGGCCTGCCGGAGACGAGCCTGGGCGTCATCCCGGGCGCAGGTGGCACGCAGCGCTTGCCGCGGCTGCTGGGCGAGGCGCGAGCCAAGGAGCTGATCTTGCGGGCCGCGCGCCTGACGGCTCCAGAGGCCCTGATTCTGGGCCTGGTCAATCAGGTGATGCCCAAGCACGAGGACTTCATGCTCGAGGTCACGGCCTGGGCGGAGCCGATCCTGAGCGGAGCACCGCTCGCCATCCGAGCGGCGCTGAAAGCCACACGCGGCGCGCAGGACCGCGACCTGCACGCCGGCCTCGCGCTGGAGCGCCAGGGGTACGAAGTCTGCCTGAAGAGTGAGGACCGGCTGGAAGCCCTGGCCGCCTTCGCCGAGAAGCGCAAGCCCCACTACCAGGGCCGCTAGGGGCTGCCGAGCTGCAGCTCATCTCGCAGAAACTCCCGTACGGAACCAGGCCACGCCGTGAAGCATGTCCTGGGCTGCCTCCATCCTGATCTCTCGTCGCGAGAGCCTGCGAGATTTTTTCACAGGAAGGGCAGAAGGGCAGAAGCAGAGAGTGGGCGCCGAGTCGACACGGCGCTTGCGTCACCCAGCCTACGCCCTGGTCAGGAGCCCACTACGACGTGCGCTGCAAGTCAGGTGGCACACATACGGTACCGCCAAGAGCGACGCGAGCGTCGTGACGCTACTGCGCCCCCAACCTTCTGTCCTTCTGCCCTTCCTGTGAAAAAATCTGGGGCCGTTTGTCGACGTAACTATGGGGCGGCGGAGGCGGGCGGCTCGACGATGGCTTTGGGCTTGCCCTTGTCGACCTTCATCTTGACGTGAAAGAACTGTTTGACGGGCCGGCGGTCAGCACTGGTCTCACCCAGTCCCCACAGCGCTACCTCCATGTCGAGCGTCTCGCCCATGCCGAGC
>DATDEV010000211.1:0-4154 GCA_036522995.1 Polyangiaceae bacterium | reverse complement strand
CCACGTGTAAGTCCACGGAGTGCATCATGGCCGCGACGTTCTTGACGAGTGTGAGTCGACCCGTGTGGGCGAGCGTTCTCTCCGGCACTTCGAACGGCAGAGGCCGATACCCGTCGACGCCCAGTGCGCGGAGCGCGCTCTGTGCGTCCTGCGAACTAACCAGGAGGTCGTTGTCGGCGCTCTGGCGCTCGCTCAAATCACCATAGATTTGCCGGGTGAGCAGCGGCCCTTTGAAGGCCA
Source organism: Polyangiaceae bacterium (assembly GCA_036522995.1). GTDB lineage: Bacteria > Myxococcota_A > Polyangia > Polyangiales > Polyangiaceae > PMG-095. The sequence continues at coordinate 3,914 of DATDEV010000211.1, read as the reverse complement.
CCGCCTCGATGGGGTCGAGTACGCCGAGCACGCGCACCAGCTCGGCTTCGAGCGCGAGGTTCCAGGCGATCGATCCGAGGGAGCGGCTCACCACCCCCGAATGGTACGCGGCCATGGCGCTCCCGTCATTCCCTCATGGGGCAGGGACACGCCCTAGACCTTCGCCAGTGACACGGCGCCGAGCTGCCAGCTCTCGACACCCTGCAGCGCAGCGCGGCGGGAGCCATACACGCTGAGCTCGCCGATCACGCCCAGCGCCAGCTGTCGCCCGAGCTCGCGGGCAGGTAGCGGCGCCGTCTTGGGCGAGCGTTTGGCGGCTTCGGGGCTGGCGGCCGTGCGCAGCACCAGCTCCAGCTCACGCTCCGAGCTGCCCGGGGCGCGCACGCAGTCGACCATCAGCCCAAACGTCCGGCTCTCGCGCAGCGCCGCCAGCTCTTCGGCCGTCTTCTCCGTCACGCGAAGCTCGTGGCCTGGCGTCGAAAGCGCGGCAGCGATGGCGCGCGCCACCGCGACCAGCTGCGGTGCGCTGGCTAGCACGACCAGGTTCGTGGCTGGGCCGCCCCAGCGCGCCGAGCCGCTCGCTGTGGCGGGCAGGCCGCGCACCCCGAGGTGGGCGAGCTGCGCTGCCGGCAGCGCGTCGAGCAGCGGCTGCAAGGTGCCGGGTGCTGCCCAAGCGCCCGCCGCCTTGCCGGGCAGCAGCACCGCGAAGCCGTAGCGGGGTGACTCGAAGGCAACCGCGTCCTTCACGCTGCGATACAGGCCGGCACCGAACCAACCGACGTCGGTCGCGCCCGATTCGAAGCCGCGCAGCAGCTCCGCCACGTCGCTCACGCTCGTCACCTCCACGGCGTCGAGGTAGGCGGGGCCACGCGCCGCGTTGAGGTTGCGCGTGAGCAGGGCGCGGCCGGGAGCGAGCTCCACCCGAAACGCGCCGCTGCCGTCGGGCGCGAGCGGTGAAAAGCCGCGCGGCACCAGCGCCAGCAGCGGGCTGGCCAGCGTGCGCGCCAGCGCGTCGGGCGCGGCGCGCCGAAACAGCAGGCTCAGTGGATCGCGCGCATCGAGCTCGGGTGGCTCGAGCTCGCCCAGCAGCCCGCTCGCGCCGCGCGCCCGGGCGCGGGCCAGCGTCGCCAGCACGTCCGCGCCGCCGAGCGCGCGTCCGGCGGCGGTTTTCAGCCCTGGGCGCAGGGTCAGCCGGGCGCCTTCGGGCACCTTGCTCGGGAGCCCGTCGGCGAGGGCAGGGTAGGGCTCGCCGGCGGCGTCGAGCCCGTAGAGCGGGTCGAACGCCGCCCCCGCGAACAGCGCCGAGAAGCCGTCGTTGAGCTGCGCGGGATCGAGGCTGCTGATCGGCCAGGGTACGGCCAGCCGCAGCCTGCCGCCGTAGCTCACCCGGCCGAGCGCCGAGGCCAGGCTCGCACAGCCCAGAGCGGCCAGGGCCGCTCGGCGCGATACGATTCGCGCCGTCATTGGATCAGCCACAGCTCGCTGCCGCTGGCGAGCGCGATGGGCGCCATGCCGGAGCCCTCTGGCCTTGCGCAGATGCCGATGGCGCCGATGTGCGGTGCGGCCAGCTCGAAGCGCAGCTGGGCGCGAGCGCCGTCGAGAGACACGATCGTCAGGCGATCGCTCGTGCCGTCGCTCGAGTTCGACGAGTAGGCGAGCTCGGGCCGGCCGTCGGCGTCGGCGTCGCCGAGGGCCAGCTGAGCGCCGGGCGGGGCGCTCAAGCTCAAGGGCTGCCCGGCTCGCTCGATCGCGCCGGTCGTTAGCTCTCGCCCGAGCTGCGCTGCGCTGCTGCCTGCCAGCGCGTCGAGCACGCTGCCCAGCTGCCGCGCCGGCGCTCCGTCCCCCGGTCGACACTCGCCCAGCAGCCCCGAGAGGCCGACACCGCTGCGGCTCACGCAGCCGCCGCCCGGTACGGGCAAGCGCCCTTCGAAGCGTGCCGTCACACTCAGGGCTGCATCGAGCTCGACGCCGTCGCGGCGATCGGTGATGCCGACCCGCAGCCGGCCCGCCCGGGTGATGTCGGCGCTGGCGATCGGCTCGCGCAGCGGCGCGGGCGCGATCACCGACAGCTTGGACCAGCTCGCCTTGCTGCGCTCGGCGAACACGCCCTTGACGATGCGACCCACGCGCACGCTGCTGCGCGACACCAGCGCCAGCTCTTGGCCGCCGTCGGGGTCGAGCGCTCCGCACGCCAGCGCCACGATACCACGCTCGGGAGCTTTCAGCTTCAGCACTTGGCTCACGACCAGCGGCGGAGGCGGCACCAGCGCGCGTAGCTCCGCGTCGAGCGGCACCTCGACGAAGGCGCGGCGTTCGACGTCCGTCCGCTGCGAGCGCGCGCGTTGCCAGAGGCCGACGGCCCGCCGGAGCTCGGCGCTCACGCGCAGCACACCGTGGCTCGCTTCGAGCCTGAGCTCGAGGCGTAGCTTGCTGCGTTCGTTGCTGCCGCGCGGCGCAGCTAGCGCGGCGACAGCGACGTCGCGCAGGCGCTCGCGCAGTGCCGCAGGTCGCGGCAGCTCGCGATCGCTCTTGAGCTCGACGACCGTCACCTCTGCTCCGGCGGCGCTGGGCAGGAGCTCCTGGGCAAGCCTGCAGCCGACGCGAGCGAGCGAGCCGTGGCTGCCAGCGCAGCTGCCTTGCTCGGCGGGCACCTGAGCCCCAGAGCCCGAACCGAGTAGTACGAACGCGAGTGCCAGCGAAGGAGTGGAGACCACGCGACCAGAGAGCATCAACCGCCCTATCTTGCGCTCGTCTGCCGGCGGCAGCGTAGGGGCCTGTGTAGGTGTTGGCCTAGCCCTTATTTTGTGCCGGTTCGAGGGTTCGGCCAGCCTGCCAGGCGCGGCAAGAAGTCGCTGGCCCTCACAAGCCGCGCCGAAAAGGTCGACGGTTATGATAGTTCGGTAACCGGTTTGTTCGCGCGACTCGTCTTCGCTCCCGGCGTGCGCCGGTCATCGAGCCCCATCTGGCCGCTGTTGCGCCCGCTCCTGCTCGCGCTCAGCGTGCTGGGCGCACTGGCGCTGCCGCGCTTGGCGCACGCGCAATGCGTCGACGAAGCGCTCAAGCAGCAGCTGGTCGGAGATCGCGCTTACCGCGGAGTGGTCCCGCGCAAGTTCCAGAAGGCGCTGCGCCACGAGCTGTCCGCCATCGGCGGCTGGTACGCGGGCGACCTGTCCGACGGCGCGCCCGCTTTCGGCGGCGCGTACACCTTTCATTTCACCGAGGACCTGGGACTCGAGGCCAGCTACCTGCGTTCGCGACAGCGCTACGCGCTACTCAGCGGCATCATCGAGCGCCAGCAGAACCTGGTCGGGCTGGTGGAGTCGGAAGAAAATCCGATCCAGTTCTTTCTCGGTCATCTCACCTGGACGCTCGCCTACGGCAAGGTCCGCTGGCTCGGCGGCGCCATCGGCCGCTACGATTTTTTCGTGTCGCTGGGTGGCGGCGCAACGGTCGAGCCTGGGGATGTCGGCCTGACCGGCTCCTTCGGTTTCGGCATGAAGTTCTTCCTGACGCAGTGGCTGGCCATGCGGCTCGACGTGCGCGACGTGGTGCACGAGCAGAAGCGCGTGGCCTTGGGCGTCGAGGAGATCGTGAACGACATCACGGCCACTGGAGGCCTGAGTGTCTTCATCCCGTTCAAGAACTAGGGCGTGTCCCCGTCTCCCCGTAAACGTGCCCGTGCCCGTGCCCGTGCCCGTGCCCGAAAAAGCGCAGCAGCCCGAGGTGTGATGCCGATAACACCGGTCAGTCTTGGCTGCGCGCCCAGCTGGGCGCGGCGCGCGCGGGCCCAGCCCGCGCCATGGACCTCGGCCTACCAAGCCAACGGGTCCGACGATTGCTTGCGGACCGTCGGGCACGGCCACGTTTACGGGCACGCGAGGGGGCTCATGCTCTCTCTTCCCCTGCTTCTCGCG
>DATDEV010000210.1:0-10991 GCA_036522995.1 Polyangiaceae bacterium | reverse complement strand
TGATCTGTGGCAATGGGCGCCCGGCTTTCGAGAAAGTCGGCTGTCAGCTGGGTAAGGTGCCGATCTGGGCGTTCCACGGCGAGGCCGACAATCAAGTCGTGAAGGAAGGCTCGATCGAGCCGATCAACGCCTTGAAGGCGTGCACCGACCCGCCTGCCGTCGACGCCAAGCTGACGACGTATCCCGGGGTCGGTCACGACTCCTGGACCATGACCTACGACCTGAGCAACCCCGCCAACGACCTGTATGCCTGGCTGCTGACGCACAGCAAGCCCTGAGCTACTGGATGCGCTGGCGGACGCGGCGCCGCTTGACGACCTCGTCGGGCAGCACGAGCTGGATTTCGTTCGTCGTCGCGTCGCGCAGGCGCGACTGGCGCAGCAGGCGTCCCGAGCCCAGCAGGCCGCCTTCCTCGAACAGCAGCCGCACCTCGAGCTTCTGCCCGTTGGCCAGCGCCGCGCGCCCGGCATCGCTCTCCGGGTCGGACTCCCATTTGCCCAGGTTGCCGGGCAGGGGCTCGAGCACGCCGAAGCGCTCCTCCTTCAAGCCAGGGAAGAGCCCAGCCACGAACAGGTAGATCAAGCCGCCAGCCGCCGCGACACCGAGCAGGAAACCGTAGAACACGCCGGCGCAGTCTAGCCGCGTCCGCCGGGCGGCGCAGCGAGTCGCGTGGGCCGGTTACTTGTATTGCCCGGAGGTCGGGTCGATCGGCCCAAAATCGCGCCCGCGCGCCTCGGCGTGGGCGACCGCCTCCGGGATCAGCTCGACTGGAAGGCCGCGGAAGTACACCTGCCACTCGGGCCGGCGCACCATGCCGTCGCACACGCTCAGGTACCAGGAAGCGATCGGGTTCTCGGCTCGGCTGCGCCAGTAGAGCTGCGCGTGGTGGCGCGTCAGCACCTCCCAGATGTCGCGGCCGATGCCTTCGCCTTGCGCCTCCGGCTGCACCGCGAACTTGCTCAGGTAAGGCGCGGGGTAAGCGTCGTGAACGATGGCGGCGCCGCGATAGGCCGCGTCCACGTACACGGCGAGCGGCGGCAGATCGAAGAAATTCGGGGCAAGCTGCTTGCCGAACGACGTCTCGAGCAGCTGCTTGAGGCGCGCCACATCGAGCGTGGCGTAGCTGGTGTGGCGCTCGACCGCGCTGCCGCGCTTGATGAGGGTGCCGGCGCCCTTGACCGTGAACAGCTCTTTGAGCAGGTTGAGCGGCGACGTGATGCTGATCAGCAGCTGGTTCGGCTCCGCCAGCTGGATCAGGCGGTCGCTGGACGCCAAAAGCTCGCTATCGCGCTTGGACAACGCCCCGAGTGGGATCCAGTCCTTGTCAGTCGTCAGGTTGATGATCGAAATGCGGCCGTCGATCATGCTGAGGTGCTCGTCGGCGCGCTTGCCAGCCAGGGGCCGGAAACCGCCGCGTCGGCGCAGCAGCGCCAGCTTGCGTGTGTCGAGGTGCCGAGCCAGCTCGCCGAGCTGGCTCAGGCGCTGCTCCACGCCCTCGCCCTCCAGCTTGCGGAAGTGCAGCACCGGAATCCGCTCGCGGCGCAGGTCTTCGCGGATCGCGTCGACCAGACCTTCCTCCGACATTTCGTGGGGGCTGGGCGCTAGCGACGACGCCGGCAGGCGCTTGACGAGCTTCTCCGAGCTGGTGGCGCCGGTCTCCGGATCGAAGAGGCCGAGCACGACCGTCACGTACAGGCCCAGATCGGCCAAGAAGCGCAGCTGCTCCACGATCGAGCCGAGCGCCGAGCGCACCACGGGACCACCCGGCACGATGATCGCGAAGCTCTCCTTGGGGAGCCCGTGAAACATGCGCAGGTAGAATTCGGCTTCCGAGCGACGGCCCACGCTTTCGAGAAACGTGAGCACTGCTTCGGCAGCAGCGGAGCGAGGACTGGGAGCGACCACTCTAGGAAGGACGGCTTGGGACGCGCGGGGGCGGCGGGAGCCGGAAGTACTGAAGCCTTTGGGGCATGAATGCAACTCTTATCAGCTGCTTCCCACCGGTATAGCGTGCTGCCAATGCAGGTCGGTCTTCTGACCCCTCCGGGGGTGCTGCGCGACTTCGTGGCGCGCGCCCTGGCGCCAGCGGGGCACGAGCTGGTCACGGCACCGGACCCCAGCGCCCTGCGCAGCCTGATCGGCGACGCACCCGAGGTGGTGCTGTTCGCCCCCGTCGTCGCCGGCGTTCGCGGCGGAGCGCTGCTGGCGCAAGCCGAACAGCAGGGCCTCAAACCGGCGCGGACCATCTACCTCGGGCTCGACGGCGCCGACTGCGCGCTGGCGCTGCACGCCGGTTTCACGCGCGCGCTTTCGATTCCGTTCCAGGGTCACGAGCTGCTGCAGGCCGTGGATGCGGCGGAGCGAGCCGCGCTGACCATCCTGCTGGTCGACGACAGCAAGCTGATCCACAACCACACCCGGCCCATCCTGGAGGAGGAGGGCTACCAGGTCGTCTCGGCTTGGGACGGCGAGCAGGCGCTGGCGCTGTGCGCCGAGCAGCACTTCGACCTGATCTTGACGGACGTCGAGATGCCCAAGCTCGACGGCTGGGAGCTGTGCCGGCGCATCAAATCCGACCCGCGCACCGAGCACGTGCCGGTCGTGATTTGTTCGTCGCTGGGCGAGGCCAGCGATCTGCAGCGCGGCTTCGATCTGGGCGCCGACGAGTACCTGGTCAAGCCGGTGGTGGCGGAGGAGCTGCTCGGCAGGCTGCAGGCGCTCTTGGCCAGCAAGATGCTGAGTGAGCGCGAGCGCCTGCTGGTCGTGGACGATTCGGCCGCCATCCGGCACCTGGTATCGGACTGCCTGAAGCGGCAGGGCTTCGTGGTGAGCACGGCCGTGGATGGACAGGACGGCTACGAGAAGGCGCTGGCCGAAAAGCCCGACCTGATCCTGACCGACTACGACATGCCGCGCATGACCGGCTTCGAGCTCGTCGTCGCGCTGCGGCGCAGCGAGCGCACGCGCGACATCCCGCTGGTGATGCTCACCGCGCGCGACACCAAGCGCGACCAGGCGCAGATGCGCGCGGCGGGGCTGAACAGCTACCTGGTCAAGCCCTTCGGCACCGACAAGTGCATCGCGCTGGTCGAGCGCGTGCTGGCCGAGCAACGGCTGGCCCGCTACAAACAGTTTTCACGCGTGTACACCAGCCAGGGCGCCGTCGAAGCGGCCGAAGCGATGGCGCGCAGCGGGTCGCTGGCCGACGTGCGCGCCAAGGAAGTCGACGCCACGCTACTGTTCAGCGACATCTCCGGCTTCACCAACATGAGCTCGAAGATGAAGCCTGCCGACGTGGTGGCCATCCTGAACGAGTCGTTCGACGCGCTCTGCATCCAGATCCGCGAATTTGGCGGCGACATCGACAAGTTCATCGGCGACGCGATCATGGCGGTGTTCGAGGACCGACCCGAATACGAGCAGCCGCACGCCTTGCGCGCCACGCGCGCCGCCTGGGCCATGCAGCAGGCGCTGATCGCCTATAACGCGCGCCGCAGCGACGACGCGCCGCTGGTCATGCGCATCGGGCTGAACTGCGGCGTGGTGGTGCGCGGCGACATCGGCTCGCGCTTCGTGCGCCGCGACTACACCTGCATCGGCGACGTGGTCAATCGCGCCCAGCGCCACGAAGCCAAGGCGCCGCTGGGCGGCGTGCTGCTGAGCGCTGACCTCTACCCCCGGGTCAAAGACCAGGTCGAGGTCGAGGAGATGACCGGCATCACGCTCAAGGGCATAGACCACCCGGTCAGCGCGTTCGTGCTCAAGGGTTTCAAGTAGCCGCGCCACAAACTTGCCTTTCCCGGCTGACGCGAAAACCGGCTCGCGAGTTGTTTGGCCAGGCCCCAGCGCCGCGTATACATTGCCCGACATGAAGCACCGAAGCCTTGCCGCACTCCTGGGTTTGGCCGCGCTCGCAACGGGCGCGGTTGCCGTCGCCGAAGCCGAGGACGCTCTGCTCAAGCGTTATCCGTACGATCCGGCCTGCGCCTGGGGTCGCGTCGGCAACGGCAAAGGCATGATCGTGCGCTGCATTTCCGAGGACGAAGCCAAACAGCTACGCCTGGTCACGCCGCCTGCGGCAGTAAAGCCGGGCCCGAGCGTCGGCTCGACCAAGCCGGCGAGCGACAGCAGCTCCGTCGCCCCGAGCGCGGCGGCCGCGAGCGTCGCGCCCGAAATCGCGAGCGAGCCGGCCACCCCGGGCGAGACCGAGCCCACGCCCGACACCAATCCCGATGCCGCGCTCGAGGTCACGGTCGGCCCAGTCACGGCCGAAGAGGGCTCGCTGGGCTTGGGTAAGCTCGGTCAGCCCAAGGACAAATACGCCGCATGCGTGCAGAAAAACGGCGGCCTCAGCGCCAAGACCGGCGAGGTCGCGGTGCGCTTTCTGGTGCGCGGCAAGGGCATCGCCGAGGGCGTTAGTGTCTCGAAGCGCACCAACCTGAGCAAAGAGGCCGCGCAGTGCGTGGCAGACGTGGTCGATCGTCGGCGCGTGGGCACGCCCGAGTCGCCCATGGTCGGCGCGACGGTGCTGGTGAAGTTCGCGAAAGCCGATAAGCTCGCGAAGTGAGCCGCGTTCGCGTCCTGATCACGGACGACTCCGCTTTCATGCGGCAAGTGGTGACACGAGCGCTCGAGAGTGACGGGCGCTTCGAGGTCGTTGGCGCTGCCGCGAGCGGCGCCGAGGCGCTGGTGCTCTGTCGCCAGCTCGACCCGCAGGTCGTCACGATGGACTTCAACATGCCCGGCATGAACGGCGCCGAGACCACGCGCGCCATCCTGGCCGAGCGCACGCTGCCGATCGTGATGCTGAGCGCGCACACGCAGCAGGGCGCTCAAGAGACGCTCGAGGCGCTCGCCGCCGGCGCTGTCGACTTCGTAGCCAAGCCGAGCGGCGAAGTGAGCGCGCACCTGGGTGACGCCAAAGCCGAGCTGGTCGAGAAGCTGCTGGCCGCGTCCGGCGCCAACCTGGCGGCGCTCCGGCCGCGCGCCGCCGAGCCGGTGAGCGAACCCGCAGCCAGCCGCAGCTCACCCTTTTCGGCGGGGCGCTTCTCGCTAGCCGGCGAGCAGCGCCTGATCGTGGTGGCAAGCTCCACCGGCGGTCCGCAGGCACTGCTGCGGGTCGTGCCGCAGCTTCGGCTCGCCGGGCGCGCGGCGCTGATCATCGTTCAGCACATGCCCGAAGGCTTCACGGCCGCCCTGGCCCAGCAGCTGAGCGAGGCGGCGGGCTTTCAGGTTCGCGAAGCGCAGGCCGGGGACGCCGCGGAGGCAGGCACGGCCTTGCTGGCGCCGGGCGGGACCCACCTGCTGCTCTCGCGCAGCGGCCGGGTCGAGCTGCGCAGCGACCCGCCACTCCACGGCGTGCGGCCCGCTGCCGACCTCACGCTGGTTGCCGCAGCTCAGAGCTTCGGCCGCCGCGCCATCGGCGTGGTCCTGACCGGCATGGGTCGAGATGGCGCAAAAGGTCTGGCCGCCATCAAGGCCAGCGGCGGAACGACACTGGCACAAGACAAAGCCTCGAGCTTGGTGTACGGCATGCCCAAGGCCGCCGTCGAGCTGGGCGTGGTGGACACCGTTGCTCCGCTCGATCGCATCGCCGCCGTCATCAACCGCTGGCTAGACGCTCCGACGTGACCGAACCCTCCCGCCAAGCGCTCTACGAGAGCCGCATCCAGAAGCTGTCACTCGAGGTCGAAGCGCTGGCAGCGCGCTCGGCCCGCATCGGCAACCTGCGTGGCATCGCCTTTCTGGTGGCGTTCGGCGCGCTCATCTGGGGCACGGCCGCCAGCGGCGGCACGCCGTCGGGAGCGCTCGGAGCGATCGCGATCGCCAGCTTCGCCTGGCTGGTGCGCGCTCACGCGCTGCTCAGCACCGAGGAGGCCTATGCCCAGCGCATGCTGGCCGTGAACCAACGCGCGCAGCTGCGCGTCACCGGCCACGCGCGCGTGCTGCTCGACGACGGCGCCGACCTGACGGAGGAGCTGGCTGGCAAGGCCGCCAGCCCCGCGGACGCCGTCCACGTCCGCACGCTGGCGGACGATCTCGATCTGTTCGGACGCGCCTCGCTCTTTCAGCGCATCTCGGTGGCGCACACCCGCTTTGGGCGCAGCGCGCTCGCCGCGGCCCTGGTAGCCGAGCCGGATCCGGCGAGCGTGGCCCGCCGGCAAGGCGCCGTGCGCGCCCTGGCTCCCGAGCTCGAGCTGCGCCAACGCATCGAGGCGCTCGCCAGCGCGCTGACCCGAGGCAAGAGCGGCCCCACCATGGCTGCGGCGCTCGACCCGGAGCCGCTGCTGCGCTGGGCCGAGAGCAGCCCCCGCCTGCTGCGCAGGGTAGGCATGATCTGGGCGGCGCGGCTGCTCACGGCCAGCAACGTGATCCTGCTGGGTATCGCTTGGCTGGGGCTCGCCCCGAGCGTGTACGTGCTGGTGCCCCTCACCCTGTCCTTGCTCGTCATCTTCGCCACCCGCGCGGAGACGCAAGGCGCGTTCGCGGCCGTCGCCACCCGCGAGGGCGCCCTGGCCGGCTACGGTGAGCTGCTGGCGAGCCTCGAAACGTCGACGACCACGAGCGAGCTGCTAGAGGAGCTGCGCGCGCGACTGCGGCAGGGCAACGCCACGCCGTCGCGCGCCATGGCCCAGCTGCGCAGCGCCGTGAGCTACTTCGAGCTGCGCTACCAGGGGCTGATCTACCCGTTCGCCAACCTGCTCTTGCTGTGGGACGTGCATTGCACGGTCAAGCTCGAGCATTGGCAGGAGCGCTTCGGCAAGGGTGCGCGTGATTGGTTCAACGTGCTCGGCGAGGTCGAGGGTCTGTCTTCGCTCGCGGGCTTGTCCTTCGACGAACCAGGGTTCTGCTTCCCCAGCCTCGTGGACGATGCTCGCTTCGAAGCGCAGGGTCTGGCGCACCCGCTGATCAACGCCGCCGCGCGGGTCGGCAACGACGTGTCGCTGCCGAGTCGGGGCACGGCGCTGCTGGTGACCGGCTCGAACATGTCCGGCAAGAGCACGCTGCTGCGTTCGATGGGGGTCGCGTGCGCGCTGGCCTACTCGGGCGGACCGGTGTGCGCCACACGCTTCGAGCTCGGCAAGGTGCGCCTGGCCACGAGCCTGCGCATCCGCGATTCCCTCGAGGAAGGGGTGAGTCATTTCTACGCAGAGCTGCACAAGCTGAAGGCCGTGCTCGACGACACCCAGGCACCCACGCCGGTGCTGTTTTTGCTCGACGAGATCTTGCACGGTACCAACTCGCGCGAACGGCAGATTGGCGCGCGCTGGATGCTCTCCCAGCTGCTGGAACGCGGCGCGCTGGGAGCGATTTCCACCCACGATCTCGAGCTGTGCCGGCTGCCGCCCGAGCAAATGAGCCAGGTGAAGCTGGTGCACCTGCGCGAGGACGTCCGGGGTCAGGAGATGACCTTCGACTACCGGCTGCGTGACGGCTCCGTCAGTGAAGGCAACGCCCTGCGCCTGATGCGTCGTATCGGCATCGCTATCCCTGAGTGAGTGTGAGAGTGCCTGAGCAGACGCTCACGGGTTGACAGCGCCCTGAGCTGGGCGTACAAACAACACTCCAGGGAGGTACCGCATGAATTTTTCCGCAAACCATGGCTCTTTCGGAGCCCGCGAGATCTTCGGTACCCTCGGCTACGGCGTCGGCTTCATCCGCCCGGTGATTCACTCACCAGTCGGCGGCAGTAGCTGGCGCCGCAAGCGCCGCTGACCGCCAGCAGCCCCCAGGTTTCACGCCCGTCCGAGCTCCCTCGGGCGATCTCGGCGTGAGCTAAAGGCGACTGCATGCGCCGCACGAACGCGGTGCTCGCGGTCACGTCGTTTGCCGCGCTTGGCGTGCCCGAGCGAGCGCTTGTGGATCAAACCGCGAGCGCGCGCTCCGCCGCAAGCGCTGGCGCCATTCCCAACTCTCGACGCTCGAGCGCCGCCGCCGGCAGCGCTCGTCCGCCGCTCCGCGGCCAGCTCACCCCACGATTTTCCCGGCTTTTTGCCGCTTTTTTTTCAGGCTTTTCCAATGATCTCCGATACCCAAGACCCCGCGCGCGACACGCGCGCCACGATCGAGCGCTACACCGATCAACCCTCACGCCTCCCCGACCCGGTAGAGCAACTGCTCGGCGTCGGGCACCCCTCGCCCCCTACCCTCGTCTGCTACGCGCTCGCCGACCTCGACGAGCACCTGACCTTCGCCCAAGCCTGGCTGATCCTGACGGACGCCGAGCTGGCCTTCGTCACTCCGCGCGTGGACGGCGGACTGGACCTGCGTCGCTTCAGGCACCACGGCCTGCGGCAAGTCGAGCTGACGACGGGCCTCTCCTGCCATCTGCTGCGCGTCTACGGCGAGCAGCCGGGCGGAGCTCCGCTCGTCGAGGTGCGCTTCACGCATCGTCAGCGGCGCAGCATGGAGGGACTGGCCTTCCTGCTCGAGCAACGCATCAAGGGCGTGCCCGCCGAGCCGCGCGACGCTCACGTCATCTACGCCGAGGCGGTGTCGCAACCGGTCCGGGAAGCGCAAGCGCTGGTCTCGACACGGCGACTGGCCGTGGTCTGGCGACTGCTCAGCTACCTCGCGCCCTACAAGACGCGGGTGATCTGGGGCATGTCGGCAGCCACGCTGGTGACGCTTTTGGCGCTAATTCCGCCGTTTTTGACCGGTCACCTCGTCGATCGCGTGATTCGCCCGGTGCAGAGCGGCGAGCTTCGGGCGGCCGACGTCGCGCGCGTGGCGTGGCTGGCGGTGGCGGGCATCGCGCTCGTGCACGCCTTCAGCAAGCTGTGCGTGTGGCTGAGGCTACGGCTGCTCGCGGTGCTGGGCGAGCTGGTGGCGCGCGATCTGCGCAATCAGCTGTTCGGTCACTTGCAGCGGCTCAGCATGAGCTTTTACTCGCGCAAGAAGACAGGCTCGCTGATCACGCGCGTCAGCGCCGACACCGACCGACTGTGGGAGTTCCTGGCCTTCGGGGTCGTGGAGGTCACGCTCTCGGTGGTAACGCTGCTCGGACTCTCGGCCACGCTCATCTACCTCGATTGGCGGCTGGGGCTAGTGATGGCGCTACCGGTGCCGCTGCTGTGCTTTGCCATTCACCTGCACGGGAACAGCATGCACCGATTGTTCACGCGCGCCTGGCGCAAGTGGTCGCGCCTCACCGACGTGCTCTCCGACACCATCCCGGGCATGCGGGTGGTCAAGGCCTTCAACCAGGAGTCGCGCGAACAGCAACGCTTCGGCGAGCACAACGCCGCTGCGGTCGGCGAATTCAATCGCATCCATGCGTCATGGACCGGATTTTGGCCGATTCTGACCCTGGCCTTCGAAGTCACGGTGCTGTGCGTTTGGGTGCTGGCGCTGCCGCGTCTGCTGGGCACCAGCCACGCGCTGGGGCCCGAGCTGTCGCTCGGCAAGTTCGTCTCGTTCCTGCTGTACACGACCATGTTCGCTTACCCGGTCGAAATCATGGGCCAGATGACACGCATCATGCACCGCGCGACCAGCTCGGCGCACCGCGTGTTCGAGGTGCTCGACACGGTGCCCGAGGTGGTCGACGTGCCGGACCCCGTCCGGCTCGGCGAGCTGCGCGGGCAGGTCGAGTTCGAGCGCGTGTCGTTCGCCTACGACGGCGTGAGGCACGTGATCAAGGGCCTGTCCTTCCGCGTGGAGCCCGGCGAGCTGATCGGTCTGGTCGGCCCGTCCGGGGGTGGCAAGACCACCTTGATCAACCTGCTGACGCGCTTCTACGACGTGAGCGGCGGGCGCATCCTGGTCGACGGCGTCGACTTGCGACAGTTGGAGAGCGGCAGCTACCGCCAGCAGATCGGCATCGTGCTGCAGGAGCCGTACCTGTTTCACGGCAGCGTGCTCGACAACATTCGCTACGGGGCGCCTGAAGCCAGCTTCGACCAGGTCGTGGCGGCTGCGCGGGTGGCAAACGCTCACGACTTCGTGTCGCGCTTACCTCACGGCTACGACACCGTGATCGGTGAGCGCGGGCACACGCTGTCCGGCGGGGAACGCCAGCGCGTGTCGATCGCGCGTGCGGTGCTCAAAAACCCACGCATTCTCATCCTGGACGAGGCCACCAGCAGCGTCGACACCGAAACCGAGCGCAAGATCCAGGAGGCGATGGACCGCCTCGTGGCCGGGCGCACCGTGTTCGCGATCGCGCATCGGCTGTCGACCTTGCGCAAGGCCGATCGCTTGCTGGTCATTCAAGACGGGAACCTGGTCGAGCACGGCACTCACGCTCAGCTTTTGGCCAACCCCAAGGGCGTCTACACCAAGCTGCATCGACTGCAGCAACAGCTTCACGACGGCGACGCCGACGCCGCGTGACTGCAGACCACGAAAGCGAAGGAAGTCATGACTCAGTCAATCATCATCAACGAAGCGGAGCCAAGGCGGTCACGACCGACGGCGCCGTCCGAGAGCGAGGCCCCCGTCACGGCGAGCCTCACGCTGGAGCGACGCGCCGACGGTCGGCTCTGGGCGCTCGTCCGCGAGCGCTCGGCTGCAGTCAAGCTGCGGCGCTGCTTCCCCTGGACGGCGCCGGAACGCTACATCTCGCTGCAGACCGACGACAACGAAGAGCTAGCCTTCGTGGCCGATCCGGCCGAGCTCGACAGCGCCTCGCAGGCGGCGCTGTCCCGAGCGCTGGCCGAGGTCGGCTTCGTGCTGCAAATCCAGCGCGTCCACTCGGTGAAGGAGGACTTCGAGCTGCGCTGCTTCGTGGTCGACACGCCCCAAGGCCGGCGCACCTTTCAAACCGCGCTCGACGCCTGGCCACGCGAAACCCCCGACGGCGGCCTGCTCATCGAAGACGTAGCCGGCGACCTCTTCCGCATCGACGACCCCGAAACCCTCGACGAAAAGAGCCGCAACCTCGTCTGGGAGCTAGTCGACTAGCCGTCACGGCTACGCACGGCTCCCTGATTTTTTAACAGGAAGTCGGCTGACGCACGGAGGCCGTACTGACGCTTCGTTGCATGTCG
>DATDEV010000209.1:0-3965 GCA_036522995.1 Polyangiaceae bacterium | reverse complement strand
CCGGATCCACCTCACCCGACCTTGGAAGGCTAGATCACGATCCGCGAACGAGGAGGCCCAAGAAAAACCGGCGAGGCCGGGCGCCCGCCCCGCTTCAGGATGCCACGTACGCAGGGCGCACCATGCGAGCGCGGAGGCGACCAAGACTACTCCGCTGGCGAAGGAGCTGCAGCGGGCGGCGCCGAGGCGCTGGTTGGCGAGGAGCCGTTGGCGGGGGAGCCGTTGGCGGGGGAGCCGTTGGGGGCGCCGGGCTCGTCGTTGCGAGCGAGCTTTTCGATTTGTCCGTCGCGCTTGCGCTTGTGCACGAATAGCGGCGGTGGCGAGCCTGGTGCGGGACGGTCGTCGCGGCGGCGGCTCTTGGGTGTGCGCAGGCCATCGAAGTCGAGCGGCAACTGCCGCACGGGGCGCTTGCGGGTCGCTTCGCGCAGGCGACGGCGCTCCGACTCGAGCTCGTGCTTGAGCGCGAGACGCTCCTGCTTCAGCCGGTCGTGCTCGACCTGGCGCTGCTCGCGCTCGGCGTTGCGCTCGAGCTTGATGCGCTCTTTCTCTGCCACGCGGGCGGCGCGCTTGGCCTCTCGCTTCTGGAGCTTCTGCTGCTTGAGCGCGGCCAGGGCAGCCAAGCGCTGGCCGCGCTTTTGCTGGCGCAGCTCGGCTTTGCTCTGCTTGTGTGTCGACTTTTGGGCGATTGCGAGAGCGCGCGTGAGCTCCACGTCGATGTGAGCGCGCGCAATTGCAAGTAGATCCTCAGCGAACGCGTCGATGAAGCGGTCGAAGAGCCGCTCAACGTCTGACATTTCGTGCCTCGAGCATGTGGCTGTTCCGCTCGTTGTGCCGTTGGCACCCAGCGGTTACCTTGTTGTTCTCTCTGACCTTCGCCGACGCAAGGGTCAAGTGCGATCTTCCATTGTTACGAACGTGGCGGGCTTTACTTAACGCCCAACTGCCATCTGGCAGTCAGAGTCCTTCCGAGCCGCCGGTCCCTCCGCGCGCCGACGCACGCGTCACCTACCGACATTCAGGCGTTATGCTAATCCCCGCGGGTCGTCAAGGCTGTCTCGATGTCGCTGGGGCTACGCCCCAACAATATCGGCCGACGCTACCGCGCTCCCGGCGCCGTGGTTTCATGTTTCTTTGGGCTCCCGCCGCAACGATGTCGGCCCATTTCTGCCGCCGCGCCTACACCGCCTGCTTCTGGCGACACTGGTGGGCCGAGGGAAGCAATTGCTTCGTTGGGGCTGCGGCCCCAACGAACATGCGGAGAAAGCCGCGGCGACTTTCACTCTTGCGACCTGCCTCATTGCACTCTTGCGAGGTGAGTGTTCCGGCTTTGCCCCATTCGAGCGGTCTCGAGCCACTCGCTCACGAGCGGATGAGCTTTCGGGGTTCTATGCTAGTCTGATCGTTGGCGTTTCGCGTCTATTGCAGCGCGTTCTGACACAATGGCTGTGGACATCAAGGTCGCCTCACAGCGCGCTGAGTCGCGCATCGGGTCCGTCATCAAGAACAAATGGCGGCTTGATCGCGTGCTGGGCGTTGGCGGCATGGCGAGCGTGTACGCCGCCACCCATCGCAACAAGAAGCGCGCCGCGCTGAAGATGCTGCATCGGGAGCTATCGTCAGACACAGCCGTCCGGGAGCGATTCTTACGCGAGGGCTACCTAGCCAATTCGGTCGCGCACCGCGGGGCCGTCAGCGTCGACGACGACGACCTGGCCGAGGACGGCTCGGCGTTTCTCGTCATGGAGCTGCTGGACGGGGAAACCATCGAGCAACGCTGGCGTCGCAAGGGTGAGCGCTTGCCGCTCGAAGAGGTGTTGGCCGTCGCTGATCAGGTGCTCGACACGCTCGCCGCGGCTCACGAGATGGGTGTGGTGCATCGCGACCTCAAGCCCGAGAATCTTTTTCTGACTCGTGACGGAGTGGTCAAGTTGCTGGATTTCGGGATCGGGCGACTGAAGGAAATGAAGGGCGTGCCTTCGACCACGCTCTCGGGTGCCGCCATGGGCACACCGGCCTTCATGGCGCCCGAGCAGGCACGCGGCAGCTGGGAGGAGGTCGACGGGCAGACCGATCTCTGGGCGCTGGCCGCGTCGCTCTACACGCTACTCACGGGGCAATACGTGCACCGGGCCGCTACCGTGAACGAAACACTGGCGATGGCGGTCACCCACTCGGCACCTTCTATTCAGCTGCTGCGGCCCGACCTGCCGCCCCGCGTCGTGGCGCTCCTGGACAAGGCGCTGGCCTTTGCCAAACCCCAGCGCTTCGCCGATGCCCGAGCCATGCAGGCGGAAGTGCGCCTGGTGTATGCGCAACTCTCGGGCAATGACGTGAGCCTGGCCGAGCGCCTGTCGGTGCCCGACCTGTCGCCGTCAGCGTCTCGTATTCCCCTCCGCGAGCCGACCGATCCGCGTCAACGCCAGACCATGGCGCAGGGGGTGTCGTCCTCCAGGCTACCGGCGCAGGTGAGCGCCATCAGCTCGGCCCGTCGAGCTCCTCCCTGGCGGCTCGCCGCCGGCGGCGTGCTGCTGGTCGGGCTCAGCACGCTGCTAGCCCGCGGCTGCATCGGCGAAGCGGACGACGCTGGCCGTCTGCCGAGCGCCGCCAGCCCGCCGGAAGCGCCGCGTGCGGCCATGCCGCCAGCTTCGACTGCACCGATCGCGGCGGCGCCCGAGGACGCCGCGGGCGTGGTTCCACAGGTTTCGGTCGACGAGCTGCCGCGTGAGCGGCCGAACAAGGTCAGTGGCGCAGGAACGCCGGCGAAGAAAGACGACTCTCTCACTCGCCGGCGCTGAAGCTGCACTGCAGAATTGGGGAACCGAGGCTCCCCGCTGCGAGCTAGTTGGTGCCGCCGCTACCGCCGCCGCCACCGGTCGAGCCGCCGCTGCCACCATGAGATCGTGCCGGGGTATGTGCGTTTTTGACGGCTAAACGCAGGGTTAGTGACCGAATCAGGCGCGGGGGCGGCCGAGTCACACTAAGCTACGGGCCGCTTGATCACGATGAAGACCAAGTACGCCCTGAAGGCGCTGGCGCTGCTCGCGTCGCACCCCCCGGGCGAACCGATGCTGATCGCCGACATTGCCGAGCGCGAGGACATCCCCAAGAAGTTCCTGGAGGCGATTCTGGCGGAGCTGAAGCAGCACGGTTTCGTCCGCAGTCGCAAGGGACGCGGCGGGGGCTACTTGCTGATGCGCAGCCCCGACACCATCACCCTGGCATCGGTCGTGCGCGTCCTGGACGGTCCAATTGCGCCGGTGCCGTGCCTGAGCCGCACTGCCTACCGGCGCTGCGAGGGCTGCAAAGACGAAGCGACGTGTGGCGTACGCTTGGCACTGCGCGAAGCCCACGCCGCCAGCGTCGCCGTGCTGGAAGGCACGACGCTCGCCGACATGGTCCAGCGCCAGAAGACCGCCTCGAACCCCACGGCGCTGCGCTACAGCATCTAGCGTACGTGCTGCCAAGCTGCAGCTTTCCTCGCAGAAACTTCCGTGCCTGAACCAGGCCACCCTGGCAGCCAAGTGTGAACGGAACTTGCAAGGGCGGGGAGCATGTTGAATTCACAGGCTGCAGCCAGGTTGCTGTTCGGTACCGCGGGTGTCGCGGGGCTGGGGTTCGCGCTGCTCAGCTGGCGCGTGGCGCGCGGCAAGACGCTACGCGCTGACAGATCCGCACGCAGCAAGTTGAGCCAGACGAACGGCAGCTCGCGCATCGCGTTGAACGCGGTCACGACGCCGCTCGGCAAGTGGTACGGTTACATACCGCCCGCGCTGCTCACTGCGCGCTCGCTGCATCGCCGTGGGCGGGGCCCGGCGGCCGTCACGGTGGCAGCGGCGTCCCTGGCGGCCGCGCTCCTCAACGAGGCGCTCGAACAGTGGATGACGCCACGTTTGCCACCACCGGGAAGCGGCAAGTCGTCGAAGCACAGCTATCCGAGCGGCCACGCGCTTCAAACATCGGCCGTT
>DATDEV010000208.1:0-12023 GCA_036522995.1 Polyangiaceae bacterium | reverse complement strand
GCAGCCGGCACGACCACGAAGGCGCGCTCCGCCGGAAAGCAGCCCGCAGCCGGAATGTCGGCGAACATCACCTCCTCGGCCTGCATGGCCCGGAACAGGCTTTCGGGCGTGAGCGCGCTCGCGCTGCCGGTGTGGGCGTCGAGCACCAGCTGCACGAGCCCGGTGAACGGCGGAGGGCCCGCGGCGCTGTCCTTCCCGGGCGAGCGCACCGCGATCAGGCTCGACAGGTTGGACGTGCGCGTTCGGAGCGCGGCGCCCATCGCCCGCACTGCGTCGAGCGGAGTGCCGTGCGAGCCCTCGGCCAGCCTGGTGTCGAGCACGATCAGCGCCTCGTCCGCCAGCTCGCCCAGCAGCGCGCGCAAGCGCGCCAACGTGAACGACGACAGCTTGGGACCATCGAGCAGCAGCGTGGGGCCCCGCTCCTCCGAGAGCAGCGCGTAACCCCAGAAGTAGAAGACGAGCGAGGTGGGACGCTCAGCCAGACTGCGCAGTAGCTCCTCGATGCCCGCGGCCAGACCGCGCTTGGCATCGAATGCGTGCACCTGGAAGCCGGCGTCGGGCTCCGCGAGGCGCCGACCAAACAGCTCCACGTCCACCTCCGCATTCGGGATGGGGGCTACCTGACCGTTTTCCTCGTAAGAGGATGCCGCGACGATGGCGAGCCGCATGATCGAAAAAGCGCACCAACCAGCTAGCGCGACTCGCCCGCGCAAGCCAACGCCGAAGCGCCTAGGCGTCGCAGAATTTCGGCCACTTTGCCAGATTATTGCAGCTGGAGTCCATTCTGGGCACCGTGTAAGAAAGTAAAGCAAGATGTCCCACGAGCGCCTCCGCGAGCTGGCTCTCAATCTGCGACAGCGCGTCACCGCGGAGGATGTCGCAGCTCGCCCCGGGTCGAGCCCGCCGACGCTCGACGTAGCAGAGCCGGAGGCGGCGCTCGCGAGCGTCGCCTGGCGCGAGCTGCTCGAGTCGATGCTGCTGTCGCGCCATCTCGACCTGGCGGCGCTCAGCCTGCGCGAGCGGGGCTTCGGACACTACACCATCGGCAGCTCGGGTCACGAAGCCAACGTGGTGCTCGGGCGCCTGACACGCCCGAGCGACCCGTCCCTCGTTCACTATCGCAGCGCGGCGCTGCAACTCGAGCGCGCCAGGCAAGTACCGGAGCTCGACGGCGTGCGCGACATCGCGCTGTCGCTGGTCGCGTCGAGCGAAGAGCCGGTCAGCGCCGGCCGTCACAAACTGTTCGGCGGCAAGGCGCTCGGCATCATTCCGCAGACCAGTACCATCGCTTCGCATCTGCCACGCGCCGTGGGGCTGGCGTATGCGCTCGGCTGGAAGGTCAGCCAAGGACTTGCCCAGGAGCCGCCGGACGCCCTGGTTTTGTGCAGCTTTGGTGATGCCAGCATCAATCACAGCACCGCGCAGGGTGCGTTCAACGCCGCGGGCTGGGTCGCGCACCAGAGCTTGCCGCTACCGCTCTTACTGGTGTGCGAGGACAACGGGCTCGGCGTGAGCGTGCGCTCGCCGCCGGGCTGGGTGGAGCTGCGTTTGAGAGCGCTACCGCACGTGCGCTACTTCGCGGCGGACGGCGCCGATCTACTGGCGAGCTACCAGCAAGCCAGCGCGGCGGTCGAATACTGTCGCCGCAGCCGCAAGCCCGCCGTGCTGCACCTGTCGTGCGTGCGGCTGTTGGGGCACGCGGGCAGCGACGTGGACGTCACGTATCGCTCGCGCGAGGAGCTGCGACGAGCCGCCGACGGCGATCCGGTGCTGTGCGCCGCGCTGGCGCTGGTGAGGCGTGGACTGATGACCAAAAGCGACGTGCTGGCGCTCGACGCTCGAGCCGAAGAGCGCGCCCTAGCCGAGGCGGAACGCGCCAGCACGCGCCCCAAGCTCGCCAGCCGCGCGCAGGTGGAGGCCAGCCTCACCCGGCCCGTCCCGCGCGGTTTTGTCGCCAAATCAGTGCGAGAAGGGCGCAGTGCGCCGCTCAGCCTGGCGCAAGGCGTGAGCTTTGCACTGGGCGAGATCCTGGAGCAGGACTCCGGCAGCTTGCTGTTCGGCGAGGACGTGGCCAAGAAGGGCGGCGTTTACGGCGCGACCAAGGGGCTGTTCGAAAAGCTCGGCCACGCTCGCGTGTTCAACACGCTGCTCGACGAGCAAACCATCCTCGGCCTGGCCCTCGGCGCGGCCGCACTCGGGCTCTATCCGCTGCCCGAAATTCAGTACCTGGCCTACCTGCACAACGCCGAAGACCAGCTGCGCGGTGAGGCCGCGACGTTCGGCTTTTTCTCCGACGGCGCGCTCGCGAACCCGATGCTGGTGCGCATCGCCGGCCTCGCCTACCAAAAGGGCTTCGGCGGGCATTTCCACAACGACAACTCGCTCGCCGTGCTCCGCGACGTACCGGGCATCTCGGTATGCGTCCCGGCGCGGGCCGATGACGCCATCGGTCTGTACCGCACCGCGCACGCGCTCGGACGTCTGCACGGGCGAGTGGTGGTGGCGGTAGAGCCGATCGCGCTCTACCACCGGCGCGATTTATATCGGGAGGGCGATGGCGCTTGGCTGGCCGAAGCGCCCAGCGCCGGCGCCGAGTACCTGCGCGCGCGGCTCTACCCGCACGGCGAGCAGCCGCATTTGCTGCTGGTGACTTACGGTAACGGCGTGGCGATGAGCTTGCGGGTGCAAAGGCGCCTGGCGGAGCAGGGCGTCGTCGCCGACGTTCTCGACTTGCGCTGGCTCGTGCCGCTGCCGTGGGACGACATCCTGCGCCAAGCGGGGCGCGCACGGCGCGTGCTGGTGGTCGACGAGGCGCGCGTGAGTGGCAACGTCAACGAAGCGCTGCTGGCAGGCCTCGCCGAGCGCGCCCCCGCGGTCAAGGCAGCGCGCGTGGCAGCGGCCGACTGCTTCATTCCGCTCGGCGAAGCCGCCGAGCTGGTGCTGGTGTCGGAGGACGAGATCTTTCAGGCGGCGAGCACGCTCAGTCGCACTTGACGCCGAGCAGCTGCGCCGACTTTCGATACGTCGAAAGCGGGAGCTCGCAGTTGGCTTCCGGCAGCTGCTTGAGAGCCAGACAGCCTGCCTCGGCCTGCGCGCCCGAGTTGGTTTTTTGGATGATCTTGCGGCAGCATTCCGCCGCTTTGGCGCACATGCCGCCGAGCGGCGCACCAGAGGAGTCAGTGGTGCTGGTCGGGTCGGGGGTGGTCGAGCCTGGAGGCGAATCGGTGGGCGGAGCGAGCGGAGTCGACAGAGCGCTGGCAGCGGCAAGCGCGCTCTGAGCAGCTTGATACGTGAAGTACCAAGCCACCGCACCGCCGAGCAGCGACAAGACGAACAGTCCGCCGCAACCGATGCCGACCCACATCAGCGCGTTCGATTTCTTTTGGCTGGGGGGTGGCCCGTAGCCGGGGGGCGCCTGGCCGGGCGGACCATACCCGGGTGGATAGCCGCCGCCGGGGGGATACCCGGGCGGACCGCCACCAGCCGGCGGGTAGCCGGGCGGACCGCCACCACCGGGCGGATAACCACCCGGCGGGCCGCCGCCGCCGGGCAGATAACCGCCGGGCGGGCCGCCACCACCGGGCGGATAACCAGGCGGGCTTCCGCCACCTGGCGGATAGCCGGGCGGACCTCCGCCACCTGGCGGATAGCCAGGCGGGCCGCCGCCGCCGGGGGGATAGCCGCCGCCGGGGGGATAGCCGCCGCCGGGCGGGCCTCCGCCACCGGGCGGACCTCCGCCACCTGGCGGATAGCCAGGCGGGCCTCCGCCACCGGGGGGACCACCGTAGCCGCCGAATCCAGAGCCGTGCTGCGACATCGAGTTGCCACTGCTACCACCCCCGTGCCCGCAGCGGAACTGCTCGCGCTCGGCGGAAAACTCTCGTACGAGGCAGGCATGCGTCAAGCCCCGCTCGTTGCCGCGATCGCCTTGATGGCGCTTCCCGTGTACGCGAAACGCCAAGCACCCGCTCCGAGCGAGCCACCTCCGGCCGTGAACGCGAAGCCTTCGGCCGCCGTCGCGCCCCCGCCCAAGCCTCCCGCGCAGGCTTCCCCTCCCGCCGCGGCCGCCCCGGCGGCGCCGCGCCCCGAGATCCCTTTCGAGAAGCTAACGCTGGCCAACGGCTTGAGCGTGCTGCTCCACCGCGACCCCTCGCTGCCGCTCGTGGCCGTGAACATTTGGTACCACGTCGGGCCACGCGACGAGGCAGCTGGACGAACCGGTTTCGCCCACCTGTTCGAGCACCTGATGTTCTCGGGCTCGCGCCACGTCGGACGCGAATTCGACACCCTGCTCGAAAGCGTGGGCGCCACCAACGTCAACGGCACCACGAGCTTCGACCGCACCAACTACTTCGAGACGGTACCGCGCGATCAGCTCGATTTGGTACTGTGGATCGAGAGTGATCGCATGGGCTACTTGCTCGACGTGCTCGACCAGGGCTTGCTCGACGTGCAGCGCGACGTGGTGAAAAACGAGCGCCGGCAGAGCCTGGACAACGCACCTTATGGGCCCAGCTACCTGGCCCTGATCGACGCGCTATTTCCTGCCTACCACCCCTATAACGGCGCCGTGATCGGCTCGATGGCGGACCTGTCGGCGGCGACGCTCGAAGACGTGCGCGGTTTCTTCCGCGACTATTACACGCCCAGCAATGCCACGCTCGCCATCGCCGGGGACTTCGACACCCAAGCCGCCAAGGCTTCGATCCAGAAGTACTTTGGCTCGCTCACCAACCGCCCCAAGCGCGTCACGCGCCCAGGCAAGCTTCCCCCCGCGCGACCTGGCCGCACAGTGGTCGAGGAGCCCGTGGAGCTCGGGCAGGTCAACTTCGGATTTCGCACGCCACCCGCGTATTCGACCGATGATCCGATCGTCGACGTGGCGATGGCCGTGCTGGCGGGCGGCAAAGCCACGCGTCTGTACCAAACTCTGGTGGTGCAGAAGAAGCTCGCCTCCGACGTCAGCGCCAGTCAAGACTCCAATCAGCTGTCGGGCATCACCACCGTGGGCGCCACCGTGGCTACCGGCAAGTCGCTGAGCGAGCTGGAAAGCGCGCTCGGCGAAGCCCTTTCGGCGCTGGAAAGAACCGGCCCCTCTGCGGGCGAGCTGGAGCGAGCCAAGCGCCGCATCCTGGTCTCGACCTTGCAGAGCCTCGAGATCCTGAACGGCCCAGGTGGCGAATCGGGACGCGCAGGCTTGCTGCAACGCTTCGCTCACTACACCGGTGACGCCGGCTACTTGCCGCGCTGGGTGGAGCAGATCGAGAAGGTGTCGCCGGCCGACGTGCAGCGCGTGCTGCGCGAGCACCTGAGCGCCGACAAGCGCGTGACGATCGTCACCCAGCCGCGCGCCAAAGCGCCACCACCCGCGCCTGCTCCGACCAAAACGCCTGCTCCCGCCAAAACGGGGGTGAAGCCGTGAGCCGCTCCCTCAGCGTGCTGCTGCTACTGGCGCTGGGCTGCAGCGGTAGCCCGCCGCCCAAAGCCGACCCCTTGCCGCCGCCCAAGCCGAGAGCCAGCGCGGCGGCTCCGGCTCCGGATCCCGAACCCTGGCGCCAGCAGCGCCCGGCACCCGGGCAAGCCGCCGAGGTGCGCTTCCCGCAGGCCCAGCAAGCCAAGCTCGCCAACGGCTTTTCGGTGCTGGTGGTGCGCAAGGCCGTGCCGGTCGCGTCGCTGTCGTTGGTGTTTCGCAACGGCGCCGCAGCCTGCCCGCCAGGCAAGAGCGGCTTGGCCGCGCTCACCGCGCGCATGCTCACCGAAGGCACGCGCCGACACCCCGGCGTCGAGCTGGCCGAGGAGGTGGAGCAACTCGGCACCACGCTCGACGAGGACACCGGTCGCGACACGAGCTCGCTTTCGCTCGAGGTGCTGACCGCCGATCTCGACAAGGCCATCGCGCTGCTGGGAGAAGTGGTGCTGGAGCCAGCCTTCGCCCCAGCCGACTTCGAGCGCGTGAAGGAAGAGTGGCTCGACGGCCTGCGCGCCGAGCGCCAATCGCCCGATCGCCTGGCGTCGCTGGCAGGCCTGCGCGTGCTGCTAGGAGCCCCGCACGGTAGTCCCGTCGGCGGCGGCCTGAGCGACGTCCAAAAGTTGACGCTGAAAGACGTCGCCGAATTCCACCGCAAGGCCTATGGCGCCGGCGACGCCGCGCTGGTCGTGGTGGGTGACGTGGACCTGGCTCGGGTGCAGAAGAGCGCCGAACGCGCCTTCCAGAAGCTCGGCAAAGGTAGCCCGGGGCTCACCCAGGCGTTCGAGC
Organism: Polyangiaceae bacterium; assembly: GCA_036522995.1. Taxonomy (GTDB): domain Bacteria; phylum Myxococcota_A; class Polyangia; order Polyangiales; family Polyangiaceae; genus PMG-095. The sequence continues at coordinate 5,767 of DATDEV010000208.1, read as the reverse complement.
CGAAGGCCGCCGCGACGCCGCCCAAACGCATCCTGCTGGTGGATCGCCCCGGCGCCGTGCAGTCGGCGCTATTTCTGGCACAGCCGCTGCCCAAGCGCGCCGAGCCCGGCTTCGAAGGGCGTGAGCTCCTGACCCGGCTGTTCGGCGGCATTTTCACGTCGCGCCTGAACCTCAACCTGCGCGAAGAGCACGCTTACACCTACGGCGCGCGCGCCCAGTACGCGGCCAACCGAACCTGGGGGGCCTTCTACATTTCGACCAGCGTGCGTAGCGACGTCACCGCCGAAGCGCTCGCCGAGGCCGTCAAGGAGCTCGGGCTGCTCAAAGACCCAAAGCTCGGCAAGCCGCTCAAGGCCGACGAAATCGGGCGCGCTCGCGCCGATCTGGTCCAGTCACTCGGCGCACGGCTCGAATACGGCGCTCGCATCGGCAGCTCCCTGGCCGAGCTGTGGCTACACGCTCTGCCAGCCGACTACTTCAGCCGCTACCCCAGCCTGCTGGCCGCAGAGACCGCCGAGTCGCTCACACGCGCCGCTGCGCCGCTCGATGCGGCTAACATGGTGGTGGTGGTGGTCGGCGACCGCAAGGTCGTCGAAGCGCCGCTGACCAAGCTTGGCTATCAGGTGGTGCCGGCGCCGGCCGACCTCACCGATTGAGCCGCGTCACTTCTTGATGTCCTCGACCGGCAGCTCGTCGATGCTCACCTTGGGCGGCTCACTCGTAGCCGCCGGTGCGCTCGAGGCGAGACCGAAGGGCGCGCTCGAAGGCAGGAGCGCCGGCGTCGACGCCTGCTCGTCGTCGCGCGTGGCAAACAGCGCCGCCAGGCCGCCCATCACGAACGCGGCAACACCGACCACGATCCATATCCACAGGCCAGGCCCGCTCGACACAGGTGGGGAGGACGAGGAGCGTCGCTTCGCCATCTCCCGGCGCAGCATGTCGATCTGGCGGCGGTCACGGATGACGACCGTCTTCTCGGTCCGCTCGGAACGACGCCTAGGCGAGGGCTGGCCAGGCACGGTCGTCGCGGGCGGCGGGTTCGACCCTACCGGGGGGTGTTCGGAGATCACGACCGAGCGCGCTTCTTCAGTCACCTGAGCGCGCGGTTTCGGCGCATGTGCGCCCTGCTGGTGGGCGATGATCGCGTCGTCGCCCAGCTCCTCTAGCTGCTCGACCTCAGCGACTTCCGGCAGGTCTTTTCCACCTGAGGGGTGCGGCGGAACCCGACTCACGCGGCCGTATATAGCTAGAAGCCCCTGAGAAGGCAAAGCTCGCCCCCCAGGCCCGGCGCGCTGGCGCCGCGGGCGTGTTAACGTGCGAAGCTTCGTGGCCTTCGAGGAGACGATCCTGGTCGTGGATGACGACGCTGTCAGTCGGCATGTCCTATGCCAGACGCTGACCGAGTCTGGCCTGAGCAACGTCGCCTGCGAGTCCGGCGCTGACGCCATCAGCTACCTGGCCGACCACGTCCCGCAGGTGGTGCTGCTGGATCTGGTGATGCCGGATCCGGACGGCTACTTCATCCTGAACCACATCCGCCAGACGCCGCGACTCGCCGAGGTGCCGGTGGTGGTGCTGACCGCGCTGGAAGCCGACGACGAAATCGAACGCGTCTTCGCGTCAGGCGCGGACGACTACGTGCACAAGCCATTCCGACCGGCCGAGCTGGTCGCACGGCTGCGCGGCCAAATGCGCGTCCGCGAGTACGTGGAGCGCATCAGCCAGCGCGAGCGCCATCAGCAGACGGTGCTCGAGCTGACCCAAAAGCTGGCTTCCACCCTGGATATTCGGGATATTTTGTACACCGTGGTGCAGCGCGTGGCGCAAGTGGCGCACGTCGATCGCTGCAGCATCGTGCTGTTCGCCGAGTCCGGCGACCTGGGTTACGTGCTGGCCACCAGCGACGACGAGCAGCTACGCGACCTGCCCATCGACCTGGGCAAGTACCCGGAAATTCGCGAGGTGTTTCGCACCGGTCGAGCGCTGGTGATCCGCGACGCAGCGCGCCACCCGCTGTTCGAGGTCGTACGCCAGCGCGAAGCGGCCCCTGGCTTCAACTCGCTGGCGCTGTTACCCATCCTTCACGACCACGGCCCGATGGGCGTGCTGTTCCTGCGTTCCAAGGGGCGCGCCGCGTTTCACGCCTACGACTTGTCGCTGGTCACGACCGTGGCCAACGCCATGGCCATCGCGCTCAGAAATGCTCGCATTTTGCAGTCATTGCGGGCGGAGACGGAAAAGATCACCAGCGCGCGCCAGGAAGCCGAGCGCCGCGTGCAGCTGTTCCGCCGCTACGCCGACTTCTTCGAGAGCGCTGCCGACGGCATGATCGTGATCGATCGCAGCGGGCAGATTTTGTTCGCCAACCCGCGCGCCCGCGAAATCATCGGCTACACCGAGACCGAGCTCACGGCGCTGCGCATCACCGACCTGGTGACCAACCTGGATCGTGAGCGCGGCGACCGCATGCTGCGCGGCTTCTCGGATGGCATCTACCCACGGGGCGTCGATCTCGACATCAACGACAAGGGCGGCGAACCGATCACCATCAACGTCAGCTTCAGCTCCGTGCTGCACGAAGACGACGCCGTGCTGTGCACGTTCCGCGACGTGACGCTCGAGCGGCAAACGGCCATCGAGCTCAAGCAAACCAAGGAGTTCTTGGAGCGCGTGATCGACAGCTCGGTGGACGGCATCGTCTCGGCCAACCTCCGGGGCACCGTGCTGCTGTTCAATCGCGCGGCTGCGCGCATCTTCGGCTACTCGCCCAGCGACGTCGTGGGCAAGATGCGCGTGGAACGGCTGTATCCGTCGGGCGTCGCGCGCGACATCATGCGCAAGATCCGCGACCCAGAGCTGAGCGGCTACGGTAGGCTCGAGGACTATCGCGTCGACATGCTGGGCTCCGACGGTAGCCAGATCCCGGTCTCGCTGTCGGCATCGCTCGTGCTCGACAACGGCAGGCCCATCGGCAGCGTCGGCATTTTCACCGACATTCGCGAAAAGCTACGCATGCAGGAGCGCTTGGAGCGCGCGCAGGAAGAGCTGCGAGGCCGGGAGCGCATGGCGATCGTGGCCGAGTTGGCCGGAGCGGCGGCGCACGAGCTCAATCAGCCGCTGACCAGCGTGATCGGCTATGCCGAGCTGCTGCGTCGCAAGCTCGATCACGACGCGCAGCTGTCGGCGGCTGCCGGCGTGATCATCCGTGAATCGGAGCGCATGGCCGAAATCGTGCGCAAGGTGGGCAAGATCACCAAGTACGAGACCAAGACCTACGTCGGCGGAGCGAAAATCCTCGATCTGGAGAAGGCCAGTGGCACGGAACCCGGGGCAAAGGACGTCTAACGTGGGCCGACGCTCCGATCCCGCGACCCCAGCTTCCCCCAGCGTGGAGCTGCCGGAATCGCGTGAGACCCGGCCGGCGCCGTCGGGCACGCGCCGCGCCTCCGAGGCCCCCATCGCCGAACCCTGGCGCGACGTGCTGCTGCGACTGTCCAACACGCTGCCGATCGACGTCACCAGCGAGGATCTGGGTCGCATCTTCTTGGACAACGTGGCGCTGCTCTTTCCGGCCTACGCGCTCGGCATCTGCATCGTGCACGCCGGTCGGGCCCAGCCCGTCGTGGTGTATCGATTTGCTCCTGGGATGCGCCACGGTCCGGAGCGCGATCCTTCGCGACTGTTCCCCAGCTTTGCCGAGGAACGCATCATCGAGCTGGACGACGGCAGCGGCACGTCGGGGTCGACCTTCCACGTCGCGCGCGAGCGCGCGCAGGAACAGCTCAGCCCGCTGCGGCGTGAAATGGCCGAGCAAGCCGCCAGCGTGCTGAGCGCCGCGCTCGGGCGCTTACGCGTTTACGCTCGCGCCGAGGAGTCGGTGCGCAACTTTCATCGCCTACAAGCCCAGGTCATCCAGACCGAAAAGCTGGCCTCGCTCGGGCAGATAGTGGCCGGTGTCGTGCACGAGCTGAACAATCCGCTCACCTCGATCATCGCTTACTCGGACTACCTGACCAAGAAGCTGGCCCGCGAAGACGACGACGCCGACCTCAGCGACGACGTCGAGCGAGTGCGCCGCATCGGCGAAGCCGCCGAGCGCATTCTCAAGTTCACGCGTGACTTGGTGGCCTATGCGCGTCCCACCGGTGACGCGCGCGGCCCGGTCTCGCTCGAAGAGGTGATCGAGCGCGCGCTGGTGTTCTGCGAGCACGAGTTCGCTGACGGCCAGGTCGAGGTGCACCGCGATTTCCTGGCGCCGCTACCGTCGATCGCGGGCATTCCCGGCCAACTGACGCAGGTATTCGTGAACCTGTTCACCAACGCGGCTCACGCCATGGGCGACGCCGGTGGCGCGCTACGCATCAGCCTGCGTTCGGCCGATTCGGGAGCCAGCCTACGTATCGAGGTGAGCGATACCGGCAGCGGCATCCCCGCCGAGGCCATGCCGCAAATCTTCGAGCCCTTCTTCACCACCAAGACCGATGGCCGCGGCACCGGCCTGGGTCTCTCGATCGTGCGCGGTATCCTCGATGCGCACGGCGGCACCATCCAGGTGACCAGCGCCGAGGGGCAAGGCACCTGCTTCACGCTCACGCTGCCGGTTCACTCGTGAAGCGTGCGTGAGCGTCGTCGGCCCACAGCCTGAGCAGCTCGCCAATGCGCTGCAAAGCTCGCGCTTGCCGGCGCAGCTCCGCGTCATTCGCCAGGCGCGCGCGAAAGGTCGCGGCGTCGGCCGCCGACAGCTCGCCGTCCACGTACAGTGACAGCAGCTCCCCGACGTCGTTCACGCGCTGCTGGCTCCCGCGCATTCCTCGTCGTGGCAATCCGCGAGCGCGCGCTGGAGCTTTTTCCGAGCGTGAAATAGCCGGCTCATGATGGTGCCCTTCGAGACTTGCATCACCTCGGCCATCTCCTCGTAGCTCATGCCTTCCACCTCCCGCATCAGGATGACCCCGCGATGGTAGGGCGGCAGGGCGTCCAGGGCGCGCTCAATGCGCTGCGACAGCTGGCCGCGGTGAATGACGTCGTAGGGATCGGCGTCCGGCGACTGCGGCACGAGACCGGAGTCGGCGTCCTCGACCTCGAACGCGAAATGCAGCTCGGCCTCACGGCGCGACGGCTTGCGCATGAGGTCGATCGAAAGGTTCGTAACGATGCGATAGAGCCAGGTGAAGAAGCTGGAGCCGCCATGAAATTGGCCCAAGCCCTTGTGCACCCTGAGAAATGCCTCCTGGGCGATCTCGCGCGCGTCTTGCTCGTCGCGCACCAGGCCGAGCGCGATGGCGAACACGCGCCGCTGGTGGCGTTCGACCAGGATGCGAAAGGCGCCCTCGTCCCCGGTTTGTGCGCGCGCGATGAGCCGGCGGTCGTGCTCTGATTCATGCTCACGTTCCAGCCGGTTGGACGCCGCCCTGTCCCCCCTATTCACCTCCCTGACATTTCGATCACGGGGGCGCTCGGACACCCTGGGCAGCGCCTCGGAATCCCCAAATACCGGCTGGGGAACAAGAATACTTTGAGCCATCCTCCGTCGTCATACGGAGCCCCCACGCCTCACCTCCCCAACTGCCCGACCCTGGACGAGCGAATCAACAGGAAGAGTGGAAGGATGGAAGGGGTGGGATGGGGTCAGGCGATCGAGGGCCCTTCGCTAGCCCGACGCCTACACGCTCACCCCCAGGAGCCCCGGCTAGGGGATGCCACGCAGCTTATGGCAGGTCGTCGTCGGGTTCGAGGGGGTGCGGGGTGGCGGATGGGCGCTCGGGCA